>JAQGOW010000511.1 GCA_028293405.1 Verrucomicrobiales bacterium | reverse complement strand
ACGCGTAACAGGTCCGCTCCCGCACGATCACCAGATTCTTTTCGTCCTCACTCGAATCGGCGATCTGCTTAAAAACCGGCGGTTCATCCGGCGAACCCTTTGGGCCCAGAATATATTCAATCCGCCATGGCGCGTGCAGTGGTTCCATTTCCCAAAACTACCCAGCGCCACGTTTGTCAGCAAGCGCCTCCTTTTCCGCACCCCTCCATCTCTCCCTATTTCCTTCCTCTGTGCCTCTGTGGTGAATCCTCTTCCTCGGTTTGTGTTCGCAAAATTTACCGTTGACACATGTAGCTACGGCATGTAGTATCTTCCGCATGAAAACTAAAGATAAACAAACAGATTGCGACCGCCCAGGAAGCGCAGCCCGAAAATCCGTCATTTCAGGCCTATTTCGAGTAATTTCGACCTAATTCGACCAATTTCGACCTAAAATTTTTTTATGAACACGAATACAACACAAACACCGCCACAATCGGCAGAGCCAAACCCAATCGGCAACCTCTTTGCCAACGCCCGCGCTCGCGCCGCCACCGACGCCCGCCGCCGCACCGGCAAAATCGCGCGTCTGCCCGCCGAACTCCGCGCCTGGATCAACCAGGCGCTCCTCGACGGCGCGTCGTATCAGGACATCCGCCTCGAACTCGAACGCAAAGGCTTTCCTGACATCAACGACGGCTGCCTCACCTCGTGGTTTCAGGGCGGTTATCAGGATTGGCTCCGCTCCGCCGAATACATCGACCAATGCAAAGCCTTCAGTGAGCACGCCTGTCGCATGGGCGGCGAACTCAAAAACGACGCCGAAAAAATTGCCGACCTCAACGAAACTTTGGTCGCAGCGCAACTCACGCGCTGCCTCTACACACTCGCGCCGCGCCTCGGCGACGAAAACCGCACCGAAGCCATCGAGGATTTTCTGCGCGTCGCTCGCACCGTCAACCAACAGGCGCGCGAACGTTCCATTCGCCACCGTGCCCAACTCGAGACGCGCAAATACAACGATCAGCTCGAGGCAAAAACCGAATCACCCACGCTGCCCAATCCTGAAACATCCTTGGCAACCTAGTTGCCGTAACCTATCCTCATGTAGAAAGACCCCATGACGTCCGGTATTCAGTTCACTCTCAACGGAGAATCCATCGAATTAACCAACTGTTCCACGAATCTGACCTTGCTTGAATATCTCCGGCAGAGCGGTCGCACCGGTTCGAAGGAAGGTTGCGCGGAAGGCGATTGTGGCGCCTGTTCAGTGGCGATTATTGATCGGGATGCCGATGGCCGCGCCGCTTATCGCGCCATTAATAGCTGCCTCGTTCCGGTGTGTTTGATGCACGGTCGCGAAATCGTGTCCGTCGAAGGCGTCAGCCGCGGCTGCAAAACATTGCATCCCGTGCAGCAAACGATGGTCGAAAATTTCGGCTCGCAATGCGGCTACTGCACACCCGGTTTCGTCGCATCACTTTTTGAAGGCTACCACCGCGACGACATCAAAACGCGCGACCAACTCGACGACCAGCTCTGCGGCAATCTCTGCCGTTGCACCGGCTACCGCCCAATCGTCGACGCCGCCATCCAAGCCTTTGCAGATAGGAGCGCGGACGGTCACGTCCGCAAGTTCGAGCCTTTGGCGCCAACAAAATACCAACACGACGAAGAAACCTTCCTCCGCCCAACGACGTTAGTAGACCTCCTCTGCGTCATCGGCGAATATCCAAACGCTCGCCTCATCGCCGGAGCCACCGAGCTGGGTCTCGAAATCACCAAAAAATATAAAAAGCTGCAAACGTTGATTTCCGTCGAAGCCGTATCCGAGCTTAAAGAAATCAAAAGCACCGCAACCGAGTGGCACATCGGCGCTGCCGTCACCCTCACTCAAATCGAAGAAAAACTCGCTAAAGAATTTCCAGCCTTAGGCGACATGCTCCGCGTGTTCGGCTCACGCCAGATTCGCAATCGCGCCACCATGGGCGGCAACATCGTCACCGCATCGCCAATCGGCGACAGCGCCCCCGTCTTGCTCTCATTAGACGCCAGCCTCGTGTTGGCCTCAACCAACAGCGAACGCACGCTCCCAATCAGCGAATTTTTCCTGGCCTACCGCAAAACCGCTTTGCAGCCGGGCGAGATACTCAAGACCATCATCATCCCGCGCGGTATTTCGGGCGCGGGTCTGAACCGCAAATTCTGGTGGCACAAAGTTTCCAAACGCCGCGAGATGGACATCAGCACGGTCGCGGCCTGTTTCGTTCTCGACATCGATTCCAACAACATCATCCGTCATTCGCGATTGTCGTATGGCGGCGTCTCCGCCATGCCGAGCCGCGCGCGCAAAACCGAAGCCGCGTTGCTCAACAAACCTTGGACCAAAGCCACGCTGGATGAAGCGCTCGCAATTGTTGCCACCGAGTTCACGCCGATCTCCGACGCCCGCGGCACCGCCGATTATCGTCGCGGTTTGATTGGCAGTTTACTCGAAAAGTTTTTCGTCGAATACGAACCCACAGATTCCCGCCGCACCAAATCACTGGCTCTCCCGACTTCCACGAAACCGAAATGCACACCGCACGAGAGCGGCCACAAGCACGTTTCCGGTTCGGCGGTTTATGTCGACGACCAGATCGCGCCCCGTCACGCGCTCGAAGTGTGGCCCGTCTGCTCACCGCACGCCTACGCAAAAATTCTAAAGCGCGACGCCACCGAAGCTCGCAAGATGCCCGGCATCAAAGCCGTCTTGCTCGCCGAAGACGTCCCCGGTCACAACGACGTCGGAATGAAATGCGACGAGCCACTGCTCGCCACGACCGAAGCCTTGTTCCACGGCCAAATCATCGCCCTCGTCGTCGGCGATTCCCTCGACGCCTGTCGCGCCGCTGCCGAAAAAGTCATCGTCGAATACGCGCCGCTCAAACCAATCCTAACATTGCCCGAAGCGATGGCCGCAGGCAGTTTCCACAACGACCCCAATTTCATCCGTCGCGGCGACGTCGATTCGATTCTTAATCCTTCGTCGCCTTCTGTTCAATTTGTGGAAGGCGAATTTGAATTCGGCGGTCAGGAACATTTCTATCTCGAAATGCAAGCCGCGTGGGCCGAGCCGGGCGAAGACGGCACGATGCTCGTCTCCTCGTCAACACAACACCCGAGCGAAGTTCAATTAGTCATCTCCCATTTGTTGCACGCGCCTGTGAACAAAATCGTCGTCCAATGCCCGCGCATGGGTGGCGGTTTCGGTGGCAAAGAAACGCAAGCCGCGACGCCCGCATCGCTCGCAGCCTTGGCCGCGTGGAAAACCGGTCGCGCCGTTCGCGTCCATTTCAATCGCGATCAGGACATGATGCTCACCGGTCATCGTCACCCGTTCCATGCCCGATTCAAAGTCGGTTTCAACGCGAACGGCGAATTGCTCGGCGCTCGCGTCCACCTCACTTCAAATGGCGGTTGGGCGCAGGACTTGTCCCAAGCCGTGACCGACCGCGCGTTATTCCATCTCGACAACTCCTATTACATTCCCGCTGTCGAATTCCGCGGCCAGGTCGCCAAAACAAATCTCTCATCCAACACCGCCTTCCGTGGCTTCGGCGGTCCACAAGGCATGTTGGTCATCGAAGAAATTATCGATCGCGTAGCGCGCAAATTAAATCTGCCGCCGGAGACGGTGCGCGAACGAAATCTTTATCGCGGCAAAGGCGAAACCAACACCACGCATTACGGCCAGGAAATCGAAGACAACCGAATTCAAACCGTCTGGCACGAGTTAAAGCAAACGAGCGACTTCGCAAAACGTCGCGCTGAAGTTGC
>JAQGOW010000507.1 GCA_028293405.1 Verrucomicrobiales bacterium | reverse complement strand
TAGCCGATAAAATCCCTGCCGGCATCGACTGCTGCGGATGAAGCTGTCAGTTGTAGATTGCCGCTGGCTGCACTGGCGAACGAGGGATCGGTGTCCATGTTGCCGTCGTAAATCGCTCCAGCAAAATCGTTCAGTCCTTCGACGATACAGTTTTGAATTGTATTCTGGACCGCTGAACTCGCGATAATTTGTTGATGCTCGACCGAGGCGGTCGGGCCGCCGATGTTCGTCGCAGTATTGTTCCAAAAAATACAGTTTTGCGCGGAGAAGCTGGTGTGCCGCGCCGATTGTTCGATCGCGCCGCCGCCGCGTAAGGTGCCGTTATTTAGAATCGCGGAGTTTTTGTAGAACGTGCAATTGTAAAGGCGCAGGTCAGTTTCGTAATTGAAAATTGCGCCGCCGTAAGCACTGCTGCCGCTGATCGAATTGCTTACGAAAAGAGTGTTGAAGAGATACGCGTAATCACTGGTATCCAGCTGGAGCGCACCGCCTGCCGCGCCGCTATTGTTCAAGAACAGGCAACCTTCGGTTCGCAAACGGGAGGCGAAATAAAGCGCTCCACCACCAACGGCTGAGTTCGAAATGAACTGGCAATTGTAAAACTCCGATCCTTCCGTGCCTTGGGATGCCACCGCGCCGCCGCTGCCGGTCGCTTGATTGTCAATAAACTTACAATTCCGAATCGTCGGATATGAATTGGTGTTGTACATGCCACCGCCCATCGTCGTGGAACGGCCTTTGGTGATCGTGAAACCATCGAGCAAAGCGCGGCCATTCACGTTGAGGTTGTTAATGACGTGATAACTGTTGTCGCTGTGATTGCCGTGAGTGCCGATGTCGCCGCTGAGGATCGTCGGATTCGCAGTCCAGTTGCGTTGCGATAGTGACGCTTCAGTCCCGTTGAATCCACCGTAAACGCTCACACCAGTGACGAGCGCAAACGAAACCGAACGATCTGAGCCGCTGGTAGGGTAATACGTTCCCGCCGCGACCCAAACTTGATGTGACGCCGCGCCGTTGATTGCGCCTTGAAGATTCGCCGTCGCATTTGCCCAACTGCTCCCGCTGCCGTTACCGGTCGCAACCGAACGGACATAAACAATATCACCTTCAGCAAAACCTTCCGTCCGCTCCACGGCGCCCATGTCATAGGACGCTCCCACGAGGCGATCGTTCTGCAACACGTCCGTGCCCGTGGTGGTTCTATTGATTGAGTTGTTGAAACGTTTTTTGCTTCCACCATCGATTACGGCATTTCCGATCGCCGGCAGCAGAGAACTATTGAGTTGCGGATTGACGCTGATATTTCCGTGCGCACTGTCGAGAAGAGTTGGGCGCACACCTTCGCCCATATTGATAAACCCGTAGGACACCAGCGTGCCGCTGTCTTCGCCGTCCTGCCGAGCTTTTAGAACAGCGTTAGCTTCGTCGTCGGTGTAGCTGCGATGTCCGAACAGCGGGATGTCGTCTCGGCCAGTCGGAATTCGGTTCAAGCTTTGGACATCGCAATTTGCCACATCGCAAATGCCGACCCAATCACCGATGGCAGCGCCAGCGTCTTGTAACGATTTCACGAGGTTGGTGTCTCCCATGAGGTCTGCCTGTTTTTCGGCATAGACGTCCGCGCCCCCGAGCGCGTTTGTTGTCGTGCTGTTGGTGTTTCCCCAGAGGATTGAGTTAAACAATGTTACTTCCGAACCGTGCAAGCACGACACTGCGTATCCGTTGGTTGTTGCTGTGGAATAGTTATCGTAAAACGTGCAGTTAATAATCTGCGAACGCGCGTGTTCGAAGTTCACAATGCCGCTGTTTCCGTTGGTGCTGATGTTTTGATAGAAAGTGCAGTTGAAAACCTTGGGTGTCGTCCACGCGGTCAACGCCATGGCGCCTCCGTCATCGTTACCGATGTTGCCGGTGAACTTGCAGCCTTCGAATTGAACATTGTCATGGGCCAGTTCCACAGCGCCACCCTGTGCCGCAGCATAGTTGTTTTGGAACGTGCAGAACGCGACGGTCGAATAACTGGCCTGATTATAGGCATAGAGCTGGAAGCGTTTAAGGGCTTCAGTACTGTCCCGGAGTTTTTCAGCCTCGTCGTTAACCGCGGCTTTAAGGATCACGCCAACGAGCATGGTCGCCCAACCCTGCGGCGTCGCATATTGATTGAATCCTTCGCTGAAAATTTTCCACCGTTTATAGTCGGGATTGTTTTCATCGACCGCGCCGTAATGATCGGCGATATCGACGGCAAAATCAGTGACGCTGATCGCGAGCGTAAGATAGGCGTAAGCGCCGGCGACACGGGAACCGACGCCGGCCTCGGCCTTTAACCCGTTACCGACAGCTTCGGTGGAAGATGCCGGGTTTTGCGGAAGCGACGCGCGAAAACCGCGTCCGAGAACTTTCCAAAATCCCTTACTCGTATTGTAGGCGGTGCTGAAGGTCCTGTACATATTCGGTATCCCGCTTGCGGCCGCAATTCCGTAACCGACGTAGGTGCGGAAATCTTTCGGACTGACACCCAAAGATTGTTCGAAGGCTTTCGGGTCATTAAACGGGGGCATCGTGGCGTCTGAGGAAATCGTTTCCAAGCCAAGTGCACCTCCGGAGCCATCAGCGTAGTTGTTGATGAAGTTGCAGAACCCAAAATCGTAGTTGTTATTCTGTCCGAAAAACGCTCCGCCTTCTTCCCCGGCTGAATTACCTTGGAATGTTGTATATACGATCTCAACGTGCGCTTCCTTGGCCGCCACGCCCCCGCCATATCCCATCGCCGCGTTGTTGAGAAAAGTGCAATTATTGATCACCAGATTCACGTTCGTCGAACGGGTGTGACTGTTTTCGAAATACAAACCTCCACCGGCGACGACTGGGTCCAGCGCATTGACGGTTGTGCCAGTCAATTCGGCATTCGTGTCGGTATTCACTGCGGACATGCCGTCGAGTTGAATGCCGGAAAATCCGTTTGAGATCGCCGCGCCGTTTGCGATAACTAATTTATCCAAAATAACGTCTGTCACACCGATTCCGCGGACGACGTTGTAACAATTGTCGGTCAGGTTTGGATCGGTTGGATTGACGGGTGGATTGAACGATTCGGCGTTATCCGTGGTAATCGCGTTAGCTTGAACAGCGCCGATATCACCGCTCAACACCGTCGCATTGCCGAAGAAAAGTCGTTGCGTGTCGGTCACTTCGGTTCCCTGGAAGCCGCCCAAAATCCGGAGGTGGCTCTTTAAAATAAATGCCGAAGTGCGGTCGGTGCTCGTTGTCGCCGCCGGAAAGTAAGTTCCTTTCGCGACCCAGATTTCGACTGGGTTCCCTTGCGACGCCTGCGCAACGGCAGAATTTGTCAGAGCATCGCGCAATTCTCCATAAGCGTTGCCCCATGATGTGCCGGATTGCGTGGAAGTCCCGGCGACGTTCTTGTTTACATA
>JAQGOW010000492.1 GCA_028293405.1 Verrucomicrobiales bacterium | reverse complement strand
GCGGAAATCCGTTCCGTATCCTGCAGTTGTAGTAGTCAGCGCATCAAAGAAGGTGGTATTTGTCGCGTCGCTGCCGGAATGACGAAACAACATCACCAGGTCGCCACCCTGGTAGACGTACGGGGCTTCAAATACGATGAACGACGCAAATGCGTTTGGCGTTCCGCCCGTCGGGAATCGGTTGGCAGTGACGGAAAACGTTCCGCTTTTTACCAAAACCGGCGCGACCATATTGTTGGAGAAAGTCGAACTCATGCCCGCGACCGAGTTGGAGGCGCGTGCCATCGTCAGATTGTACTCAGTCCAATTAAGAGTGAAAGGCGGAAAGGCCGCCGTCGCAGTTGAATCCTGGCGAAAGCGCAATTCGGTGATCTGTGCCCCAATAGGCAATCCGCTAAGGGCGGCGGCTGAGAACTGCATCTGATACGAGCGCGAACCGCCGGTGCCGCGCGCAAGCGTGTTTAACCCAACCGTGCCGAATGCCGAACTATACGAGGCTGGGACAACGTTCGCTCCCGAGGGCGGCGCGACATACGCATCGAACGCGAAGTTCCACGTCAGGGTAGAAAAATTCGTTAATACAAATACGACGGAATTCGTTGTGCCGGACGGCGGAACACTGCCCGTGCCAGTCCAGCCGACGCAGTGAAAGCGAATGCCGCCGTTGGTGATGACAGCGGCAATTTGGTTCGTTACGGTTGGGTCGGGAATGCTCTGGACCCAGTTCGTTCCAAAAGGTTGCGGTGTCGACGTGCCTAACCCAGCGGGTGAACTATAAATGACAAGGCGATGACTGGGATCGTAATCAGGGATCACCAGATTATGGCGCAAATAGCGCACGCCGCCGCTGACCATGGCAAAAATTATCGAACCATTGTGCGAAATTTTCATCCTGCCGTTGTTATATGCAGCGGTAGTATTGGTGAACGTGAATTGGAAATCGTACCGCGCCAATTCAGTCCAACTGACGGTCTGGTAGACTCGAACATCAGTCGTTCCAGTCCAAGTAAAAAAGACCGCATCTCGCGTGGGGTGGAAAACTGCGCCGACCGGCTGGGCTCCACTGGCAACGCCGATCACGTTGGTCTTTATCAGACTGGTGCCAGAAAGCTCGTCGATAAGACAACCGCTGGGAGTCGGCACCGCGAACTGCTTTCCATTGCGATTGACAGCAACTTCGTAAAGGAACTGGTTCGCGAAGGCCGCTTGCGGGATGGAACGGCTGGAAACGGAGTAACGGTTAACCGGCCCACTCGAAATATTGCTCTCAGCAACCCCGACTATCGAACCGTCACCGCTCGCACATAGCATGCTGTTTTGTCGAACGGACGCGATCGTGGTAACGATGCCGGAAGCAGGATCATAGCGACGCAACGGTACCCAGCCGGAACCTGCGAATTGTGACGAAATCATCAACGCGCCGTCGTTGCCCCACGCAACGCTAAAGGTGCCGGACTCCAGGGATTCGAGGGCAAAATCAACCTCGTGCGTCACGCCGCTTGGCAGATCGATGAGGTAAATCCAATTGTTGGTGCCGGCGGTAAAGGTTTCGGTCACGGCGAGGGTATTGCCGTCAGGCGATAAATCCATTCCCTTCAGAATGCCGCCCACATGCAATGGAGTAAGGAAGGTGTCTGAGCTTAGATCGTAGCGGAGGACATCACCCCCTGAACTGATATAGAGTAAACCGCGCGCATCATCGCACACCATATCGACACGATTGGGCGCCGAAATAAACGTCCCAACTGCGAGTGATTTATGAACGAAAAACAAACAAATGACGGCAATGAGGAGGCGTGGAGCTTTCATTTTATCTTTCTTTTGACAGAGTCCGAGTTGCCTATACCACGAGGAATTTTGCGGATGCTGCGCCTGTGCGATACAGCCGTCAACAGATAAAGTGGCACAGTAGCCGTGGCTTGGGTGAAATTTGAAGTTCTCGTAACTGTGTCCATCAGAGGTTGTATTGTGATGAAAGTCGATGCCGACGACGAAGGCGTCGGAGGCGATGATCCGGCAGATGCGTTTCGTTACCTGGTCGCGACGAAGGCGCGCGTCATTGTGCAACGGAAGTTGCGGGGGCTTTGAAGGTGATCACTTTGCCAGTCAGCAATGCGACATTTCGCTTCGAGCGGTTGCAGGATCAACCAAGACCATGACCGGATTAGGGCGATGGAAAGGGCTTACCCAAAATCTATATGCAACATAATAGGTCTGCCCCTGCTCGGCGCGAAGTTGCAGTTCCCTGTTAATTGAGGTGATAACGCCGTACGGGCCGCTCTTTACTTCGCGTGAAATCGTTATTAAACCCGGGTCTACGATCAACGGGCTGTATTCTCGCCCATGTAAAGAAACCTTTAGCCCGTCATTTACATACATTTTGATGCCGACATTCGGATGCCACATGCGCTCCCGATAAATATAGACGAGAGCCTTATCCGGTGGACACGACGTGTTCAGAAAGCCAGCTGGCTGCGGTTGCGAGTTTTGCGTCGCGCAACTCAGAGCAAACGCACTCAGTGCAAGATATACGAAACGGAAATGTTTCCGAAGGAGTGCGAACATGGCTAACTAATAATCCTACGAGTGGGTGTCTGTATACGAAATTACGAGCGCAAGGGTTTAGAGGGCAAAAAGTAGCGGAGTCCAGAGGTTGCAAACCTCTGGCGTGGAGGGTGCGAGGTCCGAGCCGGACTGGCCACGCACGGGCCACTAGAGGCGACTATGCGTTGCGGTAAAGGTTGGCACGGCAGACATCACACGCGCGAGGTGTTAGCACACGGCCACTGATGCGCGGCGAGGAGCATCACCGGCCCAGTTATTGACACCAAACAAAGACTAGGAAAAGCTCATGCAAATGGAACCGGCGAACCTTCTGGAAATCTTACCGCGATAGGTAAACGACCGGCGATGTACATTGGAGATCCTGTCGCCATTGGTTTTCGATTTGGCACTTGCGCTCCTTCTACGTGGGATTTCAAACGGGCCGGGGCGGTGCCGCAGAACCAGATGCCATCTTAGATGCGCTCACATTCGGGGTCTGTCTGCGCTATCGAGAGACAATGGGAAGCTCGGATTGGTCGACTATCCTCGTGCGCCAGTCGGATGGTGACGACGAAGCAGCCTTCAAACTTCTATTCGAACTGTTCGAACAGTATGTCGCCGATCGTGAACGACTGGGATACGAAGCAATTAAATCGAGCTACCTCAAAATGGAAAAAGAGTTTCACGAAAAGACGTAGACACTCGGATCGTTTGTTGACTGCTCAGGTGGGCTTCCCAAGCCCGCCACTAATCAGGTGCCCAAGATGAGTTGTTCGCTGTCGCGAATCGTGGTCGCGCTCTCGGACTGTCGCACCTCCATCCGAAAAGGCGGCGCGGGCATGGCGGACAGGTCCTAGCAGGACCGGCAGAAGTAGTCTTCAGAAGGCTCCACGTCGTCCCCTGCCCGGTTAAGCGGCCCGGTGAGTGCTGCGCAGAGGGTGAAAAGGAACCAGAATTCTTCTGGACTCAATTGGGCTCAGGGGAATGGCGAGCGCCGACTAAGCGTCGGGTTCGGACTTGGCAAGGTTGAACCGACTTGCCGGTAGGTGGTCAAATGTTACGATACGGAGTATGGCAACTGCAGTTTGCGACATTTGCAAAAGCGTCCGGCAATCGTGGCGATTACTTCTGCAAAGGATGCAGACAGCAAGAACGTGTGTGAGGAATGCTTGGATCGGATAAATAAACCAGTCGCTCGAGCCGGATGGATATCAGACGGGAAGACGACGGTCTTTCAAGAAGTTCCACCGAAATCTTCAAAATAGTCAGTTCGTTTGCGACTACGCCTGAGGTATTCGAGCGACCCCGCCCACCCGCGTCGCCAGTTACAACCCGTGGGTTTCCCTTTACTGGTTCGTCACCGGCAAGACCGTCGGTGGCGTCTCCATGTATCCGGATTCCAACCGCCTCAGCCGCGAAGAAGCCTTGCGCCTCTACACCCAGGGCAGCAGTTGGTTCTCCAATGAAACCGGTCGAAAAGGTGCCATCACAAACGGCCAATTCGCCGACCTCGCCGTCCTCACCGATGACTACATGACCATTGCCGACGACCAAATCAAAAACTTCGAATCCCAACTCACCATCGTCGCTGGCAAAATCGTTTATGGAACCGCCCACTTCGCGAACTTCTCTCCGCCCAGTTTGCCCGTGCTGCCCGAATGGTCGCCCATCGGAAAATTCCGCGGCTATGGTGCGCCCTTGGATGTAAAACATGCCGCTCGCGCCGGCGTCCCCGTTCTGCAGCACCAACACACCAACGCATATCATCAACAAGGGTGCGCTCACTCCGGCTTGCAACTTCTTGCCGCAGCCGAAGCAGCCCGCCAACGCTTCGCCGATTTCTGGGGCCTCGGCTGCGACTGCTTTGCGTTTTGAACGTCTTATAGCACGGGAACAATCGAGATTCCGACGCTGATTAAACAAGAAAGTTAGTTGCGCGCAGCCGTTTCCGCAGCGAATCCGCATTGAAAATATCTCTGGCGGCCCCATGTTACCGAATTGATAACAACCATTATCTTTGACCTTTCCGAAGTGGTAATCGCTGGTTTGTGCGGAATGGAGGAATCACTTTCAGCGCGCGTGGGCTGCGCGCCGCCCCAAGTGCTGCCAGCCTTTGGCGGCGAGTTGTTGCAATTGCTTTGTCGTGGGCAAATTTCAGAGGAACTGTTTCTGCAAGAAGTCATCTACAATACCGGCTGGCCAATCACAGTGGACGAGTTGAAGCAGGAGATCCGCAACAACTTCAGCCGGAAAGTTGAAGGAATGGAAAAGGTCTTGGAACAACATGCTCGTGAATACGAACTCGTGCTGTTGTCCGACCACGCGAGGGAATGGGTGAAACATATCCACCAATCACATCCGCACCTGAAAGTTTTTAACAACCGGCTCTTCTCATATCAACTGGGACAAACCAAACGAGAGTCCTCCACCTTCCAGCGACTCTTGACCTTCATCAAAAAAAGCGCCGACGAGTGTATTTTCATCGACGACAAAATCGAAAATGTGGAGTGCGCACGCAGTGTCGGCATCTTCGCGATTCATTTTAAGGATGCGCCGACGCTCATTAAAGAGTTGCAGAAAAGCGCAATCATTTGTCGCTAAACCATCACTCTGTTGCATCACCTTTCTTTCGCGGTCACGGACTTGCAGCCGTCCGGGAAATTTTACCGTGTGGCGCTTGCCCCGCTCGGTTACGCGCGCGTATGGACGGACTAGACCGCCATCGGCTTCGGTCGCGCGGGCGGCGGCGATGAGTTTGCATTAAAACTTCGCAAGAACGTGTCCGTCCCGGCCTACGCTTCAACTCTTATCCTTTAGGCATCGTGACCGAGCGTTGAAAGTCGATGCTCACCCAGCGCCGAAAGCAGCAGCAAAAAATTCTCGCCGCGTGCGGCGCCGATTAGCACAATAGCACAACATTCTTAGCACATTCCCTAGGAAATCGTTACAGTGTGAAGGTAATGCTCTGCTGCACGCTTGCAAATAATTGCTGCCGCGTTTGGCCAGCAAGCTCACAATAGTCTAAAAACAAATCCGTACAATCGGCACGCAAACCGGCTAAATCTTTTTTGTAGTTGAACGTATAAGCCCCTAAAGTTTGCCAGCAAACGTGTCAGCAAATGGAACTGGAAATAGATTGACAGATAGTGAATTGAAGTGGCTGTAAAGTTCTTGCTACAATCGCGAAAACTAGTAAAGTAGGCCGTAACTAAAGATTGCGGTGTTCAATTCCGACCTCCGCCTCCATGTTTTTGTAAACTAGTCTTCACTATTTCAAGGTATGCGCTTACCAACGCAACGCTGACCCATCCCGTAGTTGTCACGATTCTGCATTATTCCACGCCTGACAAGGCAAGGAAGATTTCGGCCGCAGCAGCAAAGTCGTTCAAGGATTCACAGTCAATTACCTCGCCAATCTTCTCCCTATTAGGAACGATTGATCGGGACCAGATAACAAAAATTTAAGAATGTGCTGAAATCGATCTGGAAAAATTGGACGGGCCGGTCCCGGGGCCACGACGGCGCATTCCTTTCTCTTGATTCGCTCGCCTCGTCGGCGTCGCCCCAGGACTCGTTGGAAATCCGGCTCAATTGGCTGGTCGACCTTGTCCAATGGATTCGACGCCCGGGAGCTCAACCGGAACCGCAGAACGATTCGCCCACGCAGGTTCAGACCGGTCGCTTGCGACGTTTCCTCGACGTCCTGGATAAAAATTCCGAATGGAAACTAAATGTCGCCAGGACCTTGCGCTCCATCATTTCCGAAACCAACACGCTGGATCTGTTTTCCGAAACGGGTTTGCCACGGCGATTTGGTTTATTCAATGAACTCGCTGAACGCCTCGCGTCCCGGTTCCTGCCGGCGCGCCCCGACTCCGCCGAATTAGGGGTTCTCTTCGACCGCCTGTTTCCCCATCCAGACGACGCCGCCTGGATTGGCAAACTGGATGAACCTTCGCTCCGACGTTTTCAGGCTTTGCTCGAATTCGAGGCCTCGCCTGAGGAGCAGGATTGGAACGCCCTCCCGTCAGACCTGGAGGATGCCATTATCCATCTAACGGCGCAATTGCGGGTCGCCGGATGTTCCAGTGCCATTCGGTTGCGGGTCAAGCATCGCCGGATTCAGGAGCTCCCCTTCTTCAAGCTGAGTACGTGCGTACAAGCCGTTTTCCTGGCGCGAACTGCGGGAGATCAGGCCAATCTCGCGCCGGAGCTGAATCATCTGCGCTCTATCATCGAAAGTTGTTTCCAGGCGGAGGAGGAAGTCCTTTCCCATTTGGAGGAGAACGGTGTCAGCATGGACGTCGTTTATCAATCGGCCTACATCAAGGCCGCTTTGCAACGTCTCGAAGCATTGTTGGAAATGGCCTTCAAGCCCGATTTATCCCTCGAGCGCGTCGCGGCATTCGTTGCCATGCTGGTCCGCGAGAACCAGGCGCGCTTAAGCGTGCGGGACTTGATGCGGCAAAATTTCCGCCTCATGA
Organism: Verrucomicrobiales bacterium; assembly: GCA_028293405.1. Taxonomy (GTDB): domain Bacteria; phylum Verrucomicrobiota; class Verrucomicrobiia; order Limisphaerales; family Palsa-1400; genus JAICXV01. Next base: position 6,909 of record JAQGOW010000492.1, on the reverse strand, counting down.
CGCGCACGATCATCGAGCGCAACGCGAAGACCGGCGAACACTACATCGCGCGCGATGCCAGCGAATACTGGGAGATGGTTCGTCACGCGGGCGGCGGCGGCGCGCTCATGTCCATGACCACCTGGTTCAAGCCGCTGATTGCATCGATCCACCTGGCGGCGCTTTGGGGAGGGGTGGCTGCTTCCCTCAATTATGTCGTTGGCTTCCTCGCCATTCAACTCTGCGGTTTCACACTTGCCACCAAGCAACCGGCCAACACCGCACCCGCCCTCGCAGCCCGCATGCGTCGGGTGCGCGATCCGGAAGCCGTCGCTGCCTTGGTCGACGAAGTCGTTTTTCTAATCAGATCTCAATTCGCCGCCATTCTCGGCAACATCACATTCATCGTGCCGACCGTCCTGATCTTGCATCTGCTGGTTGTATTCGTGACCGGCTCGCCGATTCTCTCCGTGGAGAAAGCCCATTACACGATCCACTCCTTGTCTATTCTCGGCCCCAGCCTTTTCTTTGCCGCCCTCACGGGGATCCTCCTTTGGGTTTCCAGTCTTATCGGGGCGTGGGCCGACAATTGGTTCGCCTGCCACCGTCTCGGTGACGCACTGGCTTCCCACCGGCGCTTGCTCCGGATATGGGGCCCCACTAGGACCGTTCGCTTTGCCCGTTTCCTGCAACACCACATCGCCGGTTTCGGCAGTAATATTTCCCTTGGCCTCATGCTGGGGCTCCTTCCCGTGCTGGCCCAGTTTGCCGGACTGCCGCTCGATGTCCGCCATGTGACACTCTCCTCCGGTTCCACGGCCGCCGCCGTTGCGACGCTCGGCCCGGCAATCATGCTCACTACGCCGTTCTGGCTCGCAGTCATTGGCATCTTAAGCATTGGCTTCATCAACCTTACCGTCAGCTTCGCGCTCGCCATGTGGGTCGCTATGCGCGGTCGTGGCATCGAGCCAGACGAGCGGCGAACAATTCTTCGCGCATTGTGGTTGCGCCTGCGCCAGCATCCGCTTGCCTTCATTTTCCCAACCCGAACAACGATAGCCATTGTTCCACCACCTGCCCGGCCAGAGACGATCAGGTAAACCGGCCAACTAATTGATAGGAGCTGATAGGAAATTGCCTTTTGACGCTGGCGCGGTTAAGCCTTGGATCTCGCGCCAGGCATCGCCGAGAAGAACGAGGAAGCGCTTCAACATCCCGGGGTTTTAGCACAATAGCACATTCTTTATAGCAACACTACCTAGGTAATGGTTACATATACTGTGAAAGTAATGCTCTACCGCTGAGCTAGCTTCCCGAACGCTTCCGATGTTTCGCGCCATGTCGGGCGAGCAGCCAGTTCGCTCCGCTGAACGCCACTGCTGAGGCGCACTCTCGTCAGTCCGAGGTGTCACGATGAAGGCCGTTCCGGCTTGAAGCCAAAGACAAACGCGGTCACAGCTCACGTCAGACGAAGAACAACCCCATCTTCCGTCTCTCGCAAGCCCTCGCGCGCCTTTCGACGTTCAACTTCCCGTGTCACGTGAACGAAACCATTCGCAAAGAATTCGCAATCGCCGCACAAACGTAAAGGACCCCGCCACCGCCGCCGATCTCAAGGCCATCAGTGCCGATCCCCGCAATTGGGCCTTGGTCAAAATGAAACAAGGCGCACTTGGCGCCTTGTTTTGAATTTTTTCTGCTAACTCAATTTCTTGAACCTCTCACGGCTGACGAGCGCGGAAGTAGAGTTGAGTTTGACCATTCAGAGGAGCTGAATAAGTCCCGCCATTTAAATTGGTCGCAACAGGCGTCCAAGTCCTGGGAGTGGATAACTGGCTCGTTGACTCCAAAATACCGCGATGGGCGATTTCAGCGTTCCCATTATTCAGTGCGATTTGAACAAACGGCCCGTCCACGATAGAAAACTCTATGAGATTGTAGTTCATGGTGCCTTTTGCCGCGCTGGCGCGAGCGCCCCACATCAACTCAGCGAGAGAATTTGCCGGCTTGCTGACGAGGAATCTCGACGCAATCAAATTGCCGTCGAAGTAATACGAAGCTGTCGCGGTTGGTGCGTCGTAGACAAGTTGATGCAAGTGATAGGCATCCATTGCCGTGCCGCCTGTTGTCAGAGTGTTTGCCGTAAAGCCCGCCGTGGTGGAGGTGCCAACCAGAAGATCATTGTTAGCGTCATTGCCGAAAATCAGGCCAAAGCGCTCAAAGCGATAATCTTCGTAAAGCGCGAACATAGCACTGTTCGCGCCGAAGTTTTCAGCCAATCGGCTGCGCACGGTAAGGACCCAGCCAAACTGCCGGGCGTTGTCCTGAAGATTGGTAGCAAGCTGTTGGGAGTAGGACGCGAAAACGTTGGCCGTCGTGGACGCATCGCGAATTTGCCATGCATTCAATCCCGTGCCGAGATCGTCCACGATTGCGTTAGTGGAAATATCAGGATTAAGGCTGATTGCCGCGACCCAGTTGCCACCTTCAGTCGAAGTTGGATCTGGTGGGCCAGCGGGGGTGTTGGTCGAATTTCCTGCATCGTAACGAGCTGCGATCGTGACCTGCGCAAATCGCACTGTCGCTGGTGAGTTCGGCGCGATTGTTAAATTGGACGCGTCGCGAACGTTGCTGACGCGAACGGTATAATTGCTTCCACCCACGAATGGGCTAGCTCGTAGTTCAACGGTCAATGGATCGAGCAATTTTGCAGAGAGATTAGTAACGCCTGCGTTCACCCAGGAATAATTCGCAATGTTCGTTGCGTAGCTTTCGAGAACCGGTTCTGAAAAAGTAAAAGTGATACGGTCCCGCAACGGAGAGGCTTGGGCTGCGGCGATAACAGGCGGATTTGTGTCCTGTGACACAGTCAAAATGGCGGACGCAGTTTCCACATTCCCCAAGGCACTCAACGCGCGCAGGCGATACTGATCGCCGTTGTTTGCCGTCACAACAAATCCAGTCGTGTAGTTCGTGCCTGTTGCGCCGGCGATGATCACTCCATTTGAGAGCCATTGGTAGGAATTGACGAATGGCGAGAAGGCTGCGGTGAAAGTCACTTTCTGGCCGACTCCGTATGTGCCACTTTGCGGATTTAATGTGACCACAGGCCGGGTCGCACCGACGACGTCCAATTGCACCAAATTATAATTCATTTCGCCCTTCGCCGTCGACGAAGCGCTTCCGAAAATGAGACCTCTGCCCGAAGCCGCCTGACCGGTGTAATTGGCCAGAACCAGCCGGCCATCAAAATAGACTGCGGCCGATTTTGTCGCGGGATTGTAGATCATTACGTGCGTGTGATAGGCGGTCGTATCGGCGACGCCAGAGGTGGTCAGCACGATTGAGTTCCCGCCAAGTGGAGTGACGTAGAGATTATTGGCAGCGTTCACCCCCCAGAAAAGTCCGTAACGAACGTTCGCGACAGGATCCGTATAAATGACAACTTGATCCGCTGCAGTATTGCCAAAGTTATCGATCATTCGGCATCGAGCGACGATACGCCAACCATTGGAGCGAGATAAGTTTATCGAATCCTGATCGATTGGCAATGTGTAGTTAATGGATCCCCCGTTGGCCGCGCTATTAGCATCTGTGACGCGCCACGCATTAAAGCCGGAACCATCGTCCACCGCAGGGCCAGTACTCATACCTGGCTGAATGTTTGTCACGTTTTGCCAATAACCCGCTTCTGGAGAAACGGGGTCAGCAGGACCAGACGGTTGCGTTGTGGTCGTGCCCGCATCGTAACGAACCGGTGAAATGGCCATCGTCGGCGCAGTGAAATTCAACTGTGTCGAAGTCATACTGATTCCGGACAATCCGGTGACCTCACTGATTTGCAAGGTGTGCGCTGAACCAGACGACATGTCAGTCGTGTATAATTCGACCACCGAGGGACTAATCATTGTCGCCCCCTGCACCGAAAGCGTGCCGCCCGAAAAAGAATAATTGGCGACGTTTGTTGCCGAAGCAGGGTTGACCGCCTCGGAGAAAGTCACCCTGGTGTGCTGCATCGTCAACACAGGTTGAACCGACTGAACCAATGGCGCGTTGTCGTCATCGATGGTGAGACGGACATCATCGAGAAACATTGTCAGGGCCGGACTCGCCGGTGCGTTATTCGTCACGCGAGTGATTCCAAAAAATATCTTGTCCGCTGATGTCAGATTTGAACCTTGGAAAACAAATTCGAATTGGCGGTCTGGCGTTTTACCTTTCGTTTCGGAAGTTGCGCTGCCCGACCCGGATAGTGCGCTGAAGGTCTGGCTGTCGTCCAAATTGTGACCGGACAAAAACGTTAACGTTCCGGCGGAACTTGAAATGTCGTAATTGAATGTAATGAAACGGCCCGCCGTTAGCGTGTCTGTCGCAGTGCCAAAGGAAAGACGGTACGTGTGAACATTCGTCCCGGGTGGCAACGTCGCCAAACTGATGGCGTTCGTCAGTCGCCCATTGTTTGTCAAGCACGCCCAAACACGGGAATAGAACCCGGCACCAACAGCTGTAGCGTTCAATATTTGATGTTCATTGGCCACCAGCGTGGCAGGAGACGGATCAACAAAAACCCATTGACCACCGGCTGGGCCATTCGTTAGCGGATTAGGTGCCGGATTCTGAGCGGGATACGATTCGAAATCGTCGAAATACAAGGTGGTCGCCGCAAACGTTTGCGCGCTTGATGCGATCAGGACTACAACCGCCAGACGCTTGAGAAACCTGCAAACTGCATGAATCGTTATTTTCATAGGTGTGACGATTTTTATTTCCACTGGTTCTGCTATTTATCCCTCAAAAATGTGTAGTCCGTGCCGGTCCAGTTATTGACCCCGGCCGAATAGATAAATTTCGTAAATGCGGCATGACCATCTGCAAAAGCAACGTTGAATCTAAAATCCATGAATGCGGTATGACGGAAATACACCGGCAATATCGCCGCCGGATTCGGATTGGATGAAGGATAATAAGCTCCTTCTTCACCGATCGTTACCATCTTGGACGGACTCTTTATCTCAGTCGTTTTGCAACTTTGATCGTCTCTGATGTAAAGTGTTTTACTAACTAGTCCTGCGGGAATCGCATTGTGCGGATATGAAGTCCCCATTTTATAGTAAGGTCCATTTTGTGTGTCTCTTTCACTGGGGCATCGCGCAACCACCACTTCGCTCACTGGTCCGAATTTGCCCAAGTACGGGTTGAAGGGGCGGTTGGTTGCGTTAATCAAAGCGTAAATTCCCGAACTTCCCGGACGTCCCACCCAACCATATTGAGTCGTATAGGCGTTCCCATCGCTCGCTAGCATCTGAAATGGAGGAAACCGTTCGCCAAAATCTCCACAATACAGCATGGAGGCAGTCCCAATCTGTTTCAGATTACTCAAACAATTCACCTGCAGCGCTTTTTGTTTGGCCTTAGCCAGCGCGGGAAGCAGCATTGCGGCAAGAATCGAAATGATGGCAATAACGACCAGCAATTCAATCAGAGTAAAACCCGCAAAAAAGGTTCGTCGGAGACTCTGGCTTGATTGGGACGATTCCATTTACCGCCTCCATTGTTACCGCTATCCGTGATGTTCTCAATAGGTTTCAACTTGTCCCTTTACGGAACATCAGTAGCGGACTGTCGGAGGCCAATGGATGAATCAATCGAGTGTTTCTCCGGGAATGTACAGCGGCATGATCTTGTAATCTTCAGGGAGTAACTCGCCCAATAACATTTTCATAACTACACGCGAAATCTTTGTCTCAAACCCCCTTTGGCTATGCGAATACCGCGCGACTGTCGGCACGACATTCCGGAGGAAAGAATCATCATCACGGGAAATGATTGCCACGTCCTGAGGAACCCGAACTTTATTGCTTAAAAGATGCCCGAGGACTGTCAACACGTGATGAGCCCGGCAAACTAAAAAGGCATTGGGCGGATTTGCACGGGACATCAACTTGTCAATTTGTGCGCAGATGTCTTTGACGCTGCCGTCATGTTCCTGAACGGTTCCTTGCAGACCGGCAACGGTGCTTTTTTCAATAGCATCCTGAAAACCTTTGATCGCCAACACATCCCCGGCGGAATCGGACTGCGGAGTAAGGATCGCCAAACGCTTGTATCCCCGTGTAATGAATTGGTTCACTGCATGCTGACTAATCGCATAGTGATCACGATCGATAGACGGCAACGCGATCCCATTATATCGCGAACCGATGATGACGCATGGCAAACCACGCGCGGCAAACCAGCGCTGCATCGGTTCGGTAGATTGAAGCAGCACCCATCCAGCCGGGTGCTTCGTCTTGGCTAGACTTTCCAGGCCCTTAGGCGATCGAAGCCGATACGGCAAGCGGCTCGCATGCGTTTCCAAAACGTAGCCAGCCTCGATCAGGTGTGTGCGCAACCGATCAACCAGAAGAACGACCAATGGGCTTAATGTTTGCAATGGTTCCGGCATCAGCAAAAGAACCCGGCGACTGACGCTTTTTTTTGCTAAAAAATCACGGTTGATGATCTCTCTGCGGTGACCGTGTTTGCATCTCACATCGCCATTGCGACTCAACTGCTCCAACGCCGCGCGTACCGTCCTGCGGCTCACTTGTAGTTGCGCGGACAACTCATGTTCGCCGGGCAGCCAGACGGTCCAACGGCTGGCACGAATATGATCGAGAATCACCGCAGCGGTCTGTGCCACCAACGAGGTTTTTTGCGGCAGTTGATTCATTGTTCACAAACATTCAGCAAATCCGAACGGCATTTCCCGTCCGGTCGAATTTCCGAGCGGCCAGATAAATTAGCAACATATCGAGGATGTGCCGAAGGTCAACGGCAAGCACATGTCCGCCCTTCATGTCGCGAACTGATAGCAAATTGCTTTTCACAATGTCTCATTTTTTGAGATTTAGGAGTGAACAATGAAGCACGATGCAATGGCTGATGATT
>JAQGOW010000483.1 GCA_028293405.1 Verrucomicrobiales bacterium | reverse complement strand
GCCTGAACCTGACGGGAATATCAGTAATGCGCTCGTACACTTTCGCTGCTTCCTCAAGCAACCACGGATTACATGGCGGCAGTGGGATGAGAACGACTACAAGGCCGGTATCGTTGGTGCTAAGCAGTGGTATGTCGTCCATCGTTGGGGGTTTTACACCAAGGAAACCCGCAGCACGGCTGATCTGGTCTTGAAGTTCAGCATTCTTTAGGACTACTCGAGCACTATTTGTCGCATCGGGCAAAGCAGGTGCGCGATCCATGTAATCAAGATGCGCTTCATAATCGAACGGCGATGTGACCAGCAGGTTCTTGAGTACAATCATTGCGTCTCCCATCTTGCCCACCTTCATCAGGTCTCTTTCATAACTGTGGATGCTCTTGCCCCATTGCCCCATCGTAACGTTCCCCTCGCTAAGGGCATCCTCGTATCGTTGCCTGTTTACGCACGTGCGGATTTTTTGAAAATCAGGATGAATCTGGCTCGTCGCAGACAACGAAGTGGAATGGGTCCAGATAGTGACCGCGCCGGGCAACACAAAGACGAACACCGACTGCGACATATTTGTCAGGCGCAACTCCGCATGTAACTCTGTTTCCGTAATCTCCGTGAAGTCACCACTGTTGGTCGCGATTGTAAGATTGAGGTGCGCCTCGATATTTTTGAACGCCGCTCGGCAAGCCGGCGCATCACCTTTCATGTTCTCTACCGACAACGCCTCCTTGCTACCGATCGAATAAACAAATTGCGTGACACCATTTGTCTCTCGCTGACCGTCGAACATTAATTGACCGTTGGCATTGTCGAACACGGACCTGAAGTAGGGTGGCAGAAACGATGGCAACCGCGATTCGAAAGCCGCCGCGTGAAAGCCGAACAGCGTCCCTAAGATCGCCAACGTGAATTGGTTCATTTTCATTAATGTTCGTTCGGCGGCGTGCAGAGTTCAAAACTGACACTTGGCGCACCTCGTCGTTTTTTTGTCGGACCTGCTTAACAGGTTGGAGACAGATTTCCGAGTGCCCGTTTGCCAACGCATATCAGGTCGAGGGGTCGGCAGCAACACCGCAGCCGCCAAGATACTGGCGAAACGCAAACAAATCCTCACCGCCTGGGCTCGAAAACGATTTCCCTACGTGCGAAATGTTGCTGAAAACCGAATCGACCTGCAGAGGCCCATTTGCTGTTTGCCATTTACATTGTAGCAGCCGAGGTAACGAGGCTCTGATATGTTTTAAATATGCAGGCAAAATAAAACCGAACCGTCGCACAATCACCCGTGCCGCCATCCACCGCATGCGCGGTTCCCTAAAAGGCAAAGGCGTGCTGAAAGCATTGATGCGCGACCGTAAACGCGACAGCACTGAGAAACTCCCATCTCTTTGAATGTTTACTGCAAAATTCTATCCATCTGCAATAGTTCATCGACACGATGAATTTCTGGTGGGTCAATCATAAGCAAACCTTCCGACAGGAATTCTTTGGGAAGTATATTTGGTCTCCGAAACGGAAGCGAAATGATCAGATCAACCCGTTCTACGAGACCATGCGAGAAGTGGCTCCCGGCGACGTTGTCTACTCATTCGCAGATGCAGCGGTTCAGGGTTTTGGAATATCTCGAACTCATTGTTACACGTCACCGCAGCCCGACGAATTCGGACATATTGGCGAAGCGTGGAACGAAGTTGGCTGGCGGGTTGATGTTGACTTCCATCGCTTTACCGAGCCGATTCGCCCGGCCCAGCATATGCACGCGATTGCGCCGACATTGCCATCCCGCTACTCACCGATTCAGCAGAATGGCCACGGCAACCAGGGGGTGTATCTTGCTCAAATTCCCAGAGAAATGGCGTTAGTCGTGGCGCAACTAGCGTCGCCAGAACTCCTCGCACTAATAAACGGATTCCAACTTTCCGAAACATCTGAAGCTCCGCTTCCAGAACTGCTCGGCGTGGTTGAATGGGAGGATCGAGAATGTGCAAAGATTTCTGCCGATCATCAGATGCGCGAGACGGAAAAGGAAGCACTTCTGAAAGCCCGACGAGGCCAGGGTTTGTTTCGTCAAAATGTAAAGCACATCGAACGGTTCTGCCGGGTTACCCGTGTTGACCAGCCGGAACATTTAATCGCGAGTCATATCAAACCGTGGCGTGAATCCAGCAATTACGAGCGATTGTTTGAAGGCAACGGCCTAATGCTGACGCCAACTATTGATCATCTATTCGACCGCGGATTTATTTCGTTTCAGAACCATGGCGAATTGATGGTCTCTCCCGTGGCGCACGAGGCTTCCCTCAATAAAATGGGTGTCTTAACCGACCGTGTCACTAATGTCGGCGGCTTTGCTGATCCGCAGAAGGAGTTTTTGGAATTCCATCGCGATAACGTGTTTTTAAAAAGGCGCGCCTAATGCACGCCGAATCAAACCGGGGGTATAGTTCATCCTGGTCACCTGTCGGAATCCGCTATTAAATCTGCCAACGTATGAAAGTGGACGACATTTTTAGCTACGCAGACCTCGTTCATGCCGAGAAGGCCAACCTGCAGAGGGGAATGAATTTCCGAATACGCCCAGCCTACTCCATTTTCTTAATGTCGTTGAGAAAGAATGCACCGTACCAGGACGCTGTAGATCAGGTCACTGGAACCCTTATCTACGAAGGCCACAATCATCCAAAAACGCAGCGGTGTCGAAATCCGAAAGTCGTCGACCAACCGATCGTTACGCCAAAAGGAACGCTCACAGAAAACGGCAAATTTTTTACTTCTGCTATGAACTTTAAGAATGGCGTGCAGAAGAAAGCGGAACTTATCAAAGTTTACGAGAAGCTTCAGGATGGAATTTGGAGTTACAAAGGGTTTTTCGAACTGGTAGATGCTGCCTTTGTGCAAAGCGGGCGCAGAAAAGTGATCAAATTTTATTTGAGACCGGTTTTGAAAAAGTCGATCGGCCAAATTGAAGATTTACCGCATAACAGATTGATTCCATCGCATGTCAAACTTGAGGTATGGAAGCGCGATCGGGGCTGCTGCGTCAGATGCGGGGCATCAAAAAACCTCCACTACGATCATGATATTCCCTTTTCAAAAGGCGGGAGCAGCCTAACTGCTGAAAACGTGCGACTCCTATGTGTGAAACACAATCTTGAAAAATCGGATCGCATCATGTGTTTGATGCCTTGGGTTCTCGTTGGAGCGCAAACCGCGTTTCAGCTTGGTCGAAAATAACATCCGCGTCTTAAATGATCGTTAGAAGAATAACGTAAGATATTAAGTCAACGATGTGTTTGAACTTCAGCTTCCCTCGCTCCCCGAACTCGCGCATATGACTTTCTTCCAACTCGGTCAGAGTCGCACGTTGCAAGCCGTCGCCAATAATTGGACGAGAACATCGATACTGCCCGAAGATGGTTTTTGTCTTATTCTTTAGCGTGCCGGCCGGAACTTCGATTCGGACGTGCAGACGGAATCGATAACCCATCCTGTGAAGAAGCGAACGAACGATCTTTTCCGGGGCGGTGTCCTTCCCCTTTATCCGGCTCATGTTCCATGAGCGACGCTCCTTCGTCAGGCGGTCTTTAGAGGTGAATCGTTTCAATCTGCAAAAATGTACACGCTATACCGTGCGCAACAAAAAGAGTTTCTCTTCGGCTTTCAACCCGTTCAATTCCGCGAAACGTTTCATGTGGTCGCGGTCCTGACCGGCATAGACTACCTCGCCATTCCTATTGAAATAAGCGATCCGAAAGAGACGGAACCGCCATCGCCGCCAGATGGTCGAAAATATAAACCCCACAATAAGGAGAAAGGTAAGAAAGCCACCGCCTTCGAGCACCTCGGCCTCATGATGGCGCGGTCCACAACTTATCCCTAACAACAGCGTCCCCAAAAGTGCGACTGGCGCACTGAAACCGAGGATGAACATATAAAGTCGGCTGCGCTTAAACCATCTGGCACATTTTTCGCAAGCCGACAGTTCGACCCGCAAAGTTTCCGACGAATGTTTGCTCGTCATTTTTCCAAACGGCTGCACGAAGGTCGCTGTAGCCTTGTGCGCCGCGCAATAAGGGCACTTTTCGGGGAACGAATCCAAAAGCCGGTCTGACGCGACATAATAAGCCATCTCTCCGAGAGTAATAAGAGACGTCTATTGACACCAGCTTGCTCCCGGGGGTTCCCTGAACACAGCAAATGGTCGTGGCCCGCGTCCCTTGCCCTTGATCCGGCTCATGTTTGGCTTCCCAAGCCCGCCACCAGTTAGGTGCCTAACAAAGACGTTCGCTGCCGCGAAATGTGGTCAGCTTCGATGCGCTTTGGTTAATCTGCCTTTGGAAACCGTCTTCACCTTAGCCTTTAGCCTGAACAGACGAAGCGAGCTCCTGATTAAAGTTCGAAGTGCCACTGATGACGAGCATTACGGCAGCACGCTGTTAAGCGTTTGACGATCGTGCTCAAGCTCGTTCATTCCGTACTCCTGCCATGCTTGATGTTGGCGAAGAAACTCTTCGGTTTCCCAACGTGAGGCGTGCCCAAGCATGAGGCGGACTTGATAAGCACTGAGTTCACCGGATCGGTAACCCTCTAGTGCGAGGCTTTGCAAAGCACAAACAGATAAGTCACCCTTGCGCGCCTTAAGATCGTTGGCGATAGAATCCGGAATTTCCAAGGAAACGATCATCAACCTCTATGTACTCCCGCAACGCTCCCGAATCAAGATTGCGTTTAGCGTAAAAGCGGGCATCCAAATTCAGACGTGCAAACTCTGAGTTCAATCTGCCATTAGCCCTCAGCCTTTCATTTTGACTGCCCCCCTTTGCGCCTTTGCCACTTTGCGTGCGTTCGCCACCAAGGCAGCCCCGGCATCGCTGAATCTATACACGTTCAATAACCTGATCAGTTACGGCTACAGCAATGTTTTCGAACTGGGCCCGCTGTTGGACATCGCCACGGCCAAACTCCCGCTCGAAGGTAGCGAGGTGAAGACCACCCGCTGACCGGGTTTCGGAATGCGTGTTAAAGCTGTTGGGGAGACACGGGTTTACCGGACACGACGCGGACTTCGAACGCGCCGATTTCCTAGTGTAGATAGATCGCGTCCGTGTTTGTTTTTCCGGTGCCATCGTCTCTGCCGATGAAGGCACCATAGGCCGCGTTGCTGCTTTGCAACACGACGCCCTTCGCCGTGACCTGGGCATTCCCCAGCCCTGTCGGTTGGAAGCTGACGGACAGCAGGCCCGTGCTGGTGTTGATCGAACCGGTCATTTTGTTGGTGGTGCCCGGCAGTTTGGAAAGTTGGTTGAGCGCGGTGACGGTGGTGTCGAACGTCAACGGTAGATTCAGGCCTGAGCCATCGGTTATTTCCAATTGATTGTTGGCCAGTGTGACCGCCGGGGCAACGGGCACATAAGCGGAGCCAAACACATTCACGACATTGGAAAAACCTGCCGGGTAAGTCGTCAACGTGACGCCCACCGGATGTGCCGCTTTGATCCAGGTAATGTTTCCAGACGGCGCGCCGCTGCTGAAATCGATCCAACCCTCCAGCAATCCCTGGTGTTTGTACAAGTCCACATACAACGGCCAACGACCGTCCCTGGAGATCGGAATGATTGGGGAGATCGAAGTGGAATCAGCCAACGCACCGTTGAGGTTGATCTTCCCACTGGCATTGATGTAGATGAGCCCATATCCGTAACCGCCGGGTGAATTTGTCGGCGCATCGCTCGCCGGTGCGATCGACATGGTATAACGGCGAGGTGTGTAGGGATTTGCGGTGCCATAGACTGCGAGGTCAGCAGTCAAAGGCGCACTCCATCCTTCAGCGGGACACGACACGACACCGGTGATCTGTTTGGACGAACCGGACCAATCGATGTGCATCGCCACCGTTAACGGCGGTAAATTACCGCGTGAGACGTTCGTGACCGCGTCGCCGTTGAGGAGGAAAAGGCCTTTCAAAGTGTAAGAGGCGCCGCCCATCAAAAGCTTTCCGCTGTAAGTACGCGAGAATGTCGGTTTCAGATTTATGACTGCGCCGGCGCTGGTTCGATTGATAGCAGGATTCCCGGAAGAATTGGTTTCATAAAACAAGCCGTTATACGACCCGATGGAATTGGCGATCGCGCCGTAGAAATAAAGATTTGAAACGATTGTCGATGCATTACCGCGATAATCGAGCGCCTGAGCGACAAAGGTATTCCAACCGGGTTGCAAAGTGACCGACGCTGTCCAATTAGTGAACTTGTTCGCCGTTGTCGCGAGTTGCACCGGCGCGCCGTTGAGTGAATACAAGACAAGTGCCACGCCGGTTTTGGGTGTGCCGGCGTCTTTGGCTGTTCCGGAAACTGTGACCGGACTGGTTCCGAGGATAGCCTTGTTCCGCGGTAGGGCGACGGTCAGCACTGGGGGTTTGACGTCGAGCGGGGAACCGCTCGGATCGATTGTCACGCTGTAAACTGCACTGCCGGTGCAACCGTTTGCATCTGTTGCTGTCACTGTCCACGAGTAGGTTCCTTTGGAAAAGGCGGTGCCTTCCAACGAACCATTGGAATTGAGGGAAATACCGGTGGGCAATGCACCAGCGGTCACGGAATACGTGTATGGAGCAGTGCCGCCTGACGCTAACAAGCTTGGTGGCGTAAATTCCCCACCGATTTTGGATTCGTCTTGGCCAGACAATGTCGCACCGCCCGCGACGAGGACTTTTCCACTGGGTAGCGTAGTGAGTGTTGGCTCCCATCCGAAAGCGCAGCTCGTTGTCCACGTCTGCGTTTGCGGATCGTAGATTTCAGACGAAAACTCAGTTACGTTCATATTATCGAGAGACACCGGCCCGACTGCCAGTGCCTTCCCATCGGACAGAGTGATTAACTTGGTCCCGAAAGCACAAACAACATTCATTGGAGGGCAGGAGCTCCACGTGCCGGTGGCGATATCGTAAAGTTCTGCGCTGTGTAACGGGGCCTGAAGGCCTTGGCCTCCCGCAATCATTACCTTTCCATTGTAAAGTAAGGTTGCCGCATGGAACTCTCGCGCGTCAGTAAAGGATCCCGTGGCTTGGCTGGTATTGCTGATTGTATCAATCACCTCGGCAGTGGACAAAAAATACGATAATTGACCGCCAATCCCGCCAGCGATCAGAACCTTGCCATTCGGCATTAGCGTCGCCGTGTGATCCAAGCGATTCGTGGTCATCGAGCCGATATTCTGCCAAACGCCAGATTGAGGATTGTACGCTTCTATCGATTCTAAAATACCAAACCCGTCGGAGTCGCCGCCCGCAATCAGGACGCGACCATCCTGCAAAAGCGTCATCGTGTGTTCTTGTCGCCCCGTGTTTAGGGAGCCTGTGGTAGTCCAGGTTCCGGAGCTCGGATCGTACAGTTCGCATGTTCCAAAGCCGCCAAATCCACCGGCAACGAGCACCTTGCCCGATGGCAATAACACCGCGGTATGACCAGATCGCGCATCAATCATCGAGCCCGTGGTGGTCCAGGTTCCGGTTGTGGGATTATACAATTCGGCACTGGCTAATGTGTTCGTCCCATCAAAGCCGCCACTGACCAATACTTTACCACTCGGTAGAAGTGTCGCGGTGTGGCCGATTCGCGGCGAGTTCATTTCCGACGTGGCCCACGAACAAGCCAGACGATAACCCTTGGCCAGGACACCATTCGTAAGCGGCGTTGGGTTCAGTGTGATCGTTGCACAACTGATCACCAATGTGTTCGTTACCGTCGCGGCGTAATTAGATTCATTGACGCTTGCGATGATTTGATAGCTGCGTTTGTTCGCCGGTGGTGATGCTGAACCATCATAGGTCACACTCACGGGCAAACCCGGCGGTACAGTCGTCACCGACACAGGTTTCGGTGTTCCGTCAAAAGTTTGCGACAATCCCGCGATGTTGATGGTTGGCGTTGCTTTATTGATCACCAACGTGCCGGTGTTGGTTCCGTAATAATTGGCGTCATTGATAATCGCTACGACTGCATAGCTGCCCGCGTTCGTCGGCGCATCCGGCGAACCGTCATACGTGACATCGACCGACAGGCCGGAAGGTGACGTCGTTACCCCGGCGGATTTCGCGCTGCCATCGTAGGTTTGGTTTAGCGACGAAAGTGAAACAGTAGCCACGCCCTGAACGACCGTTAGCACCGCATCAGCGCTGGTTG
>JAQGOW010000450.1 GCA_028293405.1 Verrucomicrobiales bacterium | reverse complement strand
ACGACTGGAGCGGGACCGGGTTAGAGCAATGATAGAAACGATTTGGAGCAAGCCAGGACCAAACAATCGCAAAAAACAGAACCGATGGCACAAGCAGACTGAGATAGGTTGCGGTAGCTTTTGGTTTCATTTCCACGCAATCCCGAGGATTAGCAGGGGCGACATTGTCCAACCGGCGCACACATTGCAAGCGGTGTTTATGACTTTTTGTTCACAATGCGCGCGGCATCGAGGTTCAACGCTGCGCCTGCAGCCACTGCGTCGCCTTTTCATAACTTCCGCGGTGTAGGAAGTGCAGCAGTTGCGGGTCGGTATCCTTGGGGAGTGCTTTGGTAAGCTCGTCTAATTTTGCGAACAGCGGTTTTAAGTCAGGCTTGGGATTGGCGGTGCGCAGTTGGGCGACTGCAGTTTGTATCTGCTCCAGCACAGTCAGAATTTCGTGTTCAGCCGTTGTCATAAATATTTGAAAAAAGGCCCAATTTAGCTTTCGCCAGGCACGCCAGACTGTTCTAACATACACGCACGTTAACCGAAGAAAAAACCCGTGAAACAGCAGAAAGTCGTGGAAAAGGCTTGGTTGACAATGTATTAATGTGCGTCTGAACAAACGAAAACGTAACCCCAAACCCAAATCCAAAATGTCCGGGGCGATAGAAACCCAACCTAATGCCTTGCTCGGGATTGAATGTGGCGCGACGCGCAGCACAGTCCTGTTATGTCAAGGAGACGACCTTCCGTGCATACGCGCGGAATTCGGTCCGGCAAACGTCCGTTTAATGGACGATCACCAGTTGATTCAGCATTTTACACGTGTCCGCACCATTCAAACTGATTCAATGCCTACTTTGGCGGGCATTGTCATCGGTATTGCCGGTGCGCGAAACGAGTCCGATCGCGAACGTGTCCGCGAAGCCGCGGCGAAAGTCTGGCCCAAGATCCCGTGCTACGCCACGAACGATCTAGAGCCGGCTCTGGTCGCCGCCGAAAACGTTAATGCTAACAAGTATCACGCCCGCATCCTGATATTGAGCGGAACAGGCTCGTGCTGTTTCGGCCGCACCCGCAATGGAAAAACCGCCCGTCTCGGTGGTTGGGGGCATATCATCGGCGACAAAGGCAGCGGTTACGAAATCGGCCTGCGCGCCTTAAAGGCGATTGTTTTCTATCTCGACCGTGACGGCGACTTAGGTTTGCTCGGTCGTTCTGTTCTTGAATTTCTTTTGCTCAACCAGCCCGATGATTTGATCGACTGGTGCAAAACCGCGTCTAAGCCGGACATTGCGCGCATCGCGGTCAAGGTTTTCGAAGCCGCGCAAAAGGGCGACAAAATCGCCAAGGACCTCGTCGAAGCCGCAGCGGAAAGTCTCGCGACCGATGGAGTGAATTGTGCCAAACGCCTGGTCAAGGCAAATGCGCCTATCGAATTTGTTTTTGCCGGCAGCGTTTTACTCAAGCAGCCAAAGTTCTCCGCTCTCGTGCGCTCCAAGTTAATGAAGGCGTGGCCGAAGGCATTCGTTACCCCCTCCAAGCGCGAAAGTATTTGGGGAACGATTGAACTCGCCGAAGAACGTTTCGGCAAAGGTAAACAAGCGGTCAGCGGCAAACACGTGCCGATCGTCGTCCACAAATCCGATACGGACATTTCGATTTTGCCGACTTCGACGACATTGTCGCCAACCGAACAACGCAATCCGCGCTCGCTTCACCTCGACACCTTGCCGTTGCGCAAAGCCGTCGAGTTGATGATTGAGGAAGAGAACCAGATTCCTGGCGCGTTGATGAAGGAGTCCAAGAAGATTGAGAAAGCGGTCGAAATGATCGTTGATTCATTCAACCGTGGTGGACGTCTGTTTTATGTTGGCGCTGGAACCAGCGGACGGCTTGGCGTTCTCGACGCTTCCGAATGTCCGCCGACGTTTCGTGTTCCTCCGGAAAAGGTGCAAGGCATCATTGCCGGGGGACAATCGGCCTTGTGGCGTTCTGTTGAAGGCGCCGAAGACGACGTCATCGCCGGCGTTGAATCGATTCACAATCGCGGCGTGAACAAGCGCGACACCGTAATTGGTATTGCGACCAGCGGACGCACGCCGTTCGTTTGGGGCGCATTGAACGCGGCCAAAAAGCGCGGCGCTAAAACAGTTTTCATTTGCTTCAATCCGCACCTGGACATCCCAGAGAAATCGATGCCTGACATCGTGATCGCTCCGGAAGTCGGTCCTGAAGTGTTGACTGGTTCAACTCGCCTCAAAGCAGGAACCGCGACGAAACTCGTGCTGAACATGTTAACCACGCTTTCAATGGTTCGCATCGGCAAGGTCGTCAGCAACTTGATGGTGGACATGAACGCCTCCAACAAGAAGCTGCGCGAACGAGCTGTCCGCATCGTAGTGGCCATCACCGGCAAAGACAGCGCCGCCGCTGTCGGCGCGCTGGAGAAGTCTCGCTGGATCGTCAAAGACGCTTGCCAGCGCTTGCGCTAATCTGTTTTCGGTTCTCGGTTTTGCCGGTCGCTCCTCGCTCTGCATAAAGCGAGCGACGCGACTGCGTTGTTCTCCTGTTATCTCAACAAACCGTATCATTCCGGCAGCGGAGTGCAGCCTTTCTCATCTCCGGCAACGCGGATGCGAGCATTGACGTTCGTTTCGCGTTCAAACCAACACGGTCTGTATCGTGTTACCTCGATAAGGTTTTCAATCGCCCATGCGCATGCCGCTTATTTGAGAAGCGAGACCGTGCCGCTTAGGCCGTTGGTCCGTTTTGCGCAGAAAAACCCACCGGCGCTGTTCGAGTTTTGCAGGACTGTGCCAAAGATCTGAACCAGCGCGGGCGGCGCGGCAGGATCAATGAAGCTTCCGGTCAGTAGGCCCGTCGGCGACAGCATGAGTTTCACATTCTGCGGATTAGCGCCACTGAAAGTAAATTTGGGTGGTATGCCGCCATACGTGACATTGTTGAGAGCAATAGGCGCCGACAACCCACCGTGACCCAACACGAGAGTTGGGTTGCTGACATCAATAACTTTTTGACCTAAGGGCGGTGATGCGAACGGAGAACTTACGATCGAAACGGCTGTAGTGAACCCCGCAGGATAGGGGACGGTGGGCACAAACCCATGTTGCCAGGTAAGAACGCCAGCCGGCAGATTGTTGCTGAATGAGATCGGCCCAATCGCAATGCCGGCATTGGTCGGCTTCATCAGATAGATGCCTTGGCAGAACGGCCAACTGAGATCGTTTGCGATCGGCGCGGACATTTGTAGCGCCGTTCCGTCCGCGTACTTGCCGGTCGCGGTGGCTACGCCAGTAGAACTTATTTTAATCGTCGCAAAACCGTCGCCTGCCGGTGAATCGCTGTGGCCAGGAATTCCCGGCAAAAGCATGGTGTAATTGGAACTGTAGGACGAGTCGGGAGGCCATATAGCCACCTTCTTTCGAAATACAATGTCGACATCCGGAAGATTGAGATCGGACGCAAATTCAATTGTGCCAAAGTCCGTGTTGTAGGGATTCGTTGGTTGCGGGAAAGTTCTCTCAGAAGTGTAGGCCTTCTTCAGGTTGGCTTTGACTTCAGACTGTTTGCTGCGGGCGTTGATGTGCCCTTGGCCTGTTACGTCGAAGCTTCCCGAGAAAGGCGATGAAAGTCCCTGGATCAAAAGTTTGCCGCTAAACGAACCGGTTTTGCTAACGGTCATTGCGCCGGAGCCAGCGGTACCAACCGTGACGTTAGACGGGAAGTAGAACAGACCGTTGTAAGTCCCGGCGGCTTG
>JAQGOW010000403.1 GCA_028293405.1 Verrucomicrobiales bacterium | reverse complement strand
CGAATCTCTCCGCCAATCGGCTCAACAAAATGATTCCTAACGAGAGCGACATTTGTTGGCAGGCGATGGCGTTCACCAGCGCCTCGAACAGAGTTGGAAATCTCGGCGGCTTGGCTCCACGGAAGCGTTTTACAAGAGGGCTCAAATTTTTGTCCGTTGCGGAAAGCCGATAAAATTCACTCAGATTAATTCGCAAACCTAGCAATCGTTCGAGCGACTGAATAATTAGAGCCTTTGCATTAGGAAGGATTCTCGAACCCGTGAGCATGATATGAATTTGAGCCGCATTGATCGATCCCGATTGTCTAACGGCTACTTCGACCGGATAATTTTCCAACATCAATACGCGCCGATAAGTTTTGCCGTCCCAGCGATCGACTAAATTGCTGGCTCGCCGTCGCAAGGTCCAAACCGTGAGGTCGAGGCGAAACGGAGGAACGGGTTTGATCGAAAATGTCAGCGCGGAACCATTATCATCGATACGAAAACGAGGAATATGATCAGCATTCCCTCGGCGAATTCTCGGTGCCCACTGCGTGTGCGTCATATTCTCACCTTTATTGCCTGTTCTGTTGGTTTGGAAACGTTTGTGGAGTGCGCAACGTTGTATTCTAATGTTCTCTCAAAGAACGATCCCGGTTTCCTCCAGAACGGCGGCGACCTGTTCGACACTGGCGTCGTCTAAAATTTTTCCGTCGAAATCCAGAGTCGGACTTATGCACTTGCCGGATTTCTTCTCCAATTCTTTCGCGTATTGCGGGTGGGAAGTGACGTTTCGGATTTGGGATGGGACGTTGAGTTCATCCAAAAATCCAATGACTGCCGCCGACCACGGGCACCCCGATTTTTTGTAGAGTATTATTTTCATGAAACAAGTTTGCACAGCTTTCCGTTCTTCCGATAAAAGAGTTCAACCGATGGCCCCTTCATATTCCAGCGTCTGAGGGGTAGTAATTGAGGACATCGTCGCGCCACCCGCCCTGCCCTTTTCCTAGTTGGTCGAATGTCTTAACCAGCTCAATGCGGCAGATCCACTTCGCCATTTTGTAGCCGAGTTGAGTTTCGGTTCGCAAGCGCAAGGGCGCGCCATACGGAACCGGCAAAGGCTCGCCATTCATTTCGTCGGCCAAAATCGTCTGTGGATCCCGTGCAATTATTAAGTCGATGACCTCGTAATAATAACCGTGGCCGGGTTTTTCCCATTTTTCATCCAGGGTATGTAAGACGAGATAGCGTGCCTCGGGCAGCGGCCGACATTGGTCGAGAATAGTTGAAATAGACACTCCGCTCCATTGCGCGAAATAGGACCATCCCTGAATGCAAGTATGCAATGTAGTTTGGGATTGTCTGGGCAGTTGGTGCAGATCGTCCAAGAAAAGGTTCAACGGCCGTTCGACCAGACCGCTCACTTCCAGCCGCCAATCTTTGAAGCGACCGGCCGCCAATTGCTGAAAAAGCTCGTTGCGGGGAACCCTTCCATTTACGCGCGCATAGGCAGAAATGCGTTCGTGTCGTTGTCGAGAACGCCAATGGTGAAAGAGTAGCCGTCTCCACGGATCGACTCCGACCTCCAACAATTTTTTCATTTTGAAAGGCTCGCGCAATGATTGCCATGTACCCCAGACATGGAACGCGACTACGGCCGCAATGCCGCTCAACCCAATTGCCACGGCAGTCGCATGAGGCGCACGCTCGTCGCCGAGGACGATTTTCGCCATTTCACGACCGAAGCCATGGGCCACCACCAGGCTTACGTGAATCAAGATGAATCCCAAAAAAAGGATCAACCCGCAAAAATGAAGACTGCGCATCGCCTGTCTTCCGCCAAAAAAATTTGGAAACCACGGAAAGCGCGCGGCGAGAGCCGGCGACATGGCGATGCCGGTAAGAATTTGCAAAGGCGATAGAATAAAAATCAAGCCGAAGTAACTGAGCTGCTGCACCGCATTAAACGGATTTCCTTCCGGTGGAGATTTGAGATGTGTATAGGTGAGGATTGCCTGCCATGCGGAAGGAAAAATTTCCCATGACGTCGGCACCAGTCGTCTCCATTGGGGCGAGGTGAACACCAGCACCACATAAAACAAGCCGGTGATCATCCATCCGTTCACCGCCCAAAAGTGCCAGTGCCTGCCGAGACCAAGATTATTGCGGCCCGGCATCGCAATTCCAGGAGAGAGAGGCTCAATCTCGTCTTCAGCCGTCCAAGGCCGGTCTTTCTGCATTTTCTTTCTCGTAAAGCGGAGCCATTCACTGCCGGGCAACGCGTCATCGCTCCAATAGAATTTGGGATGTGCTCCGATGATTTCTATGCCACTCCGAATCAGGAGGGTGAGGAACAAAAAATTGAAAGCGTGGGTTAAGCGCACCCAAAGCGGAAAACCTAATGATGCCGCCTCCACGTCCATAGGCTTTTCATGTAAGCTGCGGGTTCGGCATCCGCTTCTGCTTCGTTCCGATGCGAATGTGCGGAATGGCCCTTTCCAAGCGACGCCAGACGCGCTTGATGCGTTGGGGTAGCGGCGTCGTGGCCGATTGTTCCCAGGTCAGTTCGCTAAATTCTTTTTTGAAAAACTCAATGACTGGCAATGTTTCGTTCCCAAACCGCTTGAAGCGTTCGCGCACAACTTCTTCACGGTCGTCTTGCCGCTGAATCAATTCGCCACCGCAGCGTTGGCAGATTTTCATTGGTTTCGAAGGTTTTGCTAGAATGTTGTAGAGAGTGCCGCATCGGCTGCAGATGCGACGGCCCACGAGTCGATTCAGCGCGGTCTGCAAATCGAGTTTGAGAATGATGACGGCGCGAAGATACAAACCTTGCCCGGCGAGCATTCTTAGAAAGGGATTTATTTGCCTGGTGGATCGTGGAATCCCATCGAAAAGCACGATGTCTTCTTGAGCTTTGCGCAACGCAGTGGAAACAATTTTTGTGACGTGCACCAATGGGACTAGCTTCCCTGTGGAAGTAAATTGTTTTATCACCCTTCCCAGTTTCGTCCCGCGTTGAACTTCGAGTTTGAGCAAATTCCCGACTTCGATAATCGAAATCGGCGTGCACTCAGCCAAGGCCCGGGCGAGTGTTGTCTTGCCGCTGCCGGGCGAGCCCATCAGCACGACTGCGGCGCGCTCGCCTCGGCCTGTGCCCAATCCGGGCGGCTTTGATTTAATCTTTTGAACGCGCGGCACGCGGACAGTCGTCACAGCACGATCCCCATTTCGAATCACGCGTTCGGCCGCATTGCCAAGCAGCAATCGCCGCCTTTCTTTTGGTCCGACACGGCCCATAATGATCAAATCGCCTCTTTGTAAATCGTCGATTTCACGAGCTACTGTCCGACGAGCCTTACTCTCAGACAATAAGACGAAAGATGTTTCTCGGGGTCATCGAAAGGGCCCACACGAGAGGGGTGACTCCAGAGGTGATCCGCCATATTAAGATTGTTTGACGAGAAGCGGAAAAGTCAAAAACCGTCCCTCGGGACGCTGATCGTCCATTTGGGGCGGAAACAGGGACTTGCACAGATGAACACGAACGAACACGGGCTCGCACGGATGAACAGTGAGCAGCGTTATCTCGTCACAATCTCTTAAAGTACGCTGCCGTCAGTGTTTGGCATGGAGATGCCGAGCAGGCCGGCGCCGGTGGGAGCGACATCGACGTTTCTGAGGACTGATGCGGCTGCGGTTATCGTGAGTCTTTGCCGTTGGTAACGTACACTGGTGTTATCAGTTTTCAGGATGAGGCTTGTGATCGCGATTCCAGCGAACGCGCATTGCGGCGGTTGCTTCCATCAAACGGACGAGTTTGAGAAACTCGGTGTGACCATCGCAGAAAAGGATGTTGGACCCGTCGCTGTGGCGATCGCCCGGATTTTGATTTGTGCTCGTAGTGAGTGGCGTGGTTGCGGTGTCCCATTGGCCATCACAATTGGAATCAGTCAATACGATCATGTCGCTGGGCACCTTGACGGTGCTCGGCACGACTTCGCCCTGAAGGTTTACTTGAGCGCCGAGTCCGACGTATGGCTTGGTGTCCATTTTGCAACCTCCCCAATCATTATAGCCATAGCTAAACGTGCTCGTGCCCGTCAGGTTAAACGGAAATTCGCCACCCGCATTTGTAGTTGTGGTCCAAGCGGCGGCTTTGGGCGCCGCCGGACAGAAAAATACGCCACGATGGTTTGAGGTAAACGGTAGCAGCCGACCAGGCCAGACAATCTGGCTGGATTCGATGGGTGTTTTGGCTATGTAATGGCCCGGATAGTAGTGGTCATCTTCAACGTACATTTCCAAGGCTATACCCATTTGCCGCAGGTTATTCAGGCAGTGCGTGCGAATGCCTTTGTCGCGCGCACGCGCCAGAGCTGGCAACAGCAACGCGGACAGGATTACAATGATGGCCAGCACTACGAGCAATTCAATCAACGTGAACGCCTGAGTTTTCGTTGCACGACGTAAAAAGTTATTAAT
The DNA here is from genome assembly GCA_028293405.1 of Verrucomicrobiales bacterium. Lineage (GTDB taxonomy): Bacteria > Verrucomicrobiota > Verrucomicrobiia > Limisphaerales > Palsa-1400 > JAICXV01. The sequence continues at coordinate 8,884 of JAQGOW010000403.1, read as the reverse complement.
GATCACGGCTGCCTCCTCTTGATGTTGATTCCAGTCTTTCGAACGGGTGAGCTGCGGGCGGCGCCCTGGGGAATCTCGCGAGCAAATCCTGAATCGATAGGGAGCTTCACCGTTTCTTTGGGGACGCTCGTTGCTACTGTTCCATTTTTAGGTGCGATTTCTGGAGGCCGATTGGAAGGAACGAGTGAGAGAGGTTGGTTTGTATTCGGACGAGATTGATTTGTGACTACAGTTTGAGCTAGGGAAGGAACGACGGGAGGACGAACGATGACGCCGCCACCAAGAGGAGCCGGGGTCACTGGCGCGGTAACGCGCTCAATCAAAACCGGACGAGAAGTTGTTCTTGCCGACACCGTTGGCGCTTCCACCGACGTCTGTCGCTTCGCTGCTGTCGCGACCGCCGTCGGAGTCAACGACCGTTGCGTTTGCAGGCAGATGATGGTGGCGGCAGCAATGGTTGCCGCAATTGCGCCGTTGATCGCGATTTTCGTCCAAAGGAGCTGCTGGAACCACAACTTCACCAGTCCGTAAACGGAAGTGCTAACAACGGTTTGGTTGGAGACGACGGCGGCTACACTTCCTTGGAGCGCGACTGGAACGGCGTGAACGGCGTTCGAGCTTAGAGCGACGCCGAGAACTATCGCAGGAACCGCAATATTTTTGCGACTGAACCGATGGCGCAGTTTTTCGAGGGCGCGGGTAACGCGTTTTTGAGCGGCATCCTCAGAAATACCAAAGGCGTGGCCGACTTGATCGAGAGTCTGATTTTCGAAGAACCGGAGCAGCAACGCGTCACGATCAGCGTCGGCAAGTTCGGCCATGGATTCGTCGAGCAGGGGAGCGAGATCCTGCCAGTTTGTTTGGGGTGATTCAGCGATTTGCATTTCGGCTGCCTCCTGTTCACGTTGTCGGCGACGCACCTCGGAGCGAACGGCTTTGGCCGCGACAAATCGCGTTGTGCGAAAGAGCCAGCCAGCAAGAATTGTGCGTTCGGAAATAGAGCCGGCTTTTTTGGCAAGAATGATGAAGACGGCCTGGGTGACGTCTTCCGCGAGCGTAGCATTTCCGGTTTGCCGAAATGCCGCGGAATAGACGAGACCGATGTGGCGATCGACCAATTTTGTAAAAGAATCGGAAGTGCCGTTAACGAATTGTCGTAACAAAGCTAAATCATCCATAGCGCTTTTACTTGTATATCCCCGCCACTTGCGCAATCCGACACGCAAAATTGCGCGGAATGGGACTGTGATTAGAGCTACATCGATTTAGCTTCTCCAAACATCACTTTTTTCGATTGGCGTTTAGCTTCTACACTCCGTAGCCTCCGCCTACCTATGAAGCCGGCGGAATTACAAAAGCTCGTTGAAGCGGGCATTATCAGCGACGAGCAGCGCGAGAAGATTGCCGAGTTCTTTGGACTCGATAAACGCCGTCACACTTTTCTCTCGATTATTCTCGGCATCGGCGGTGTGCTCGCGCTCGTCGGCATCATTCTCCTGATTGCCGCAAACTGGGACGCCATCCCACGTTTAATAAAAATTGCCAGTGCCGCACTAATAATGGCAACGGCTCATGCGATTGGTTGGCGTTTTCGTGGCACGCGCCAGACGCAACCGAATCTCGGGGAAGCCTTTCATTTTATCGGAGCGGGCATGTTTCTCAGCAACATCGCCCTTATCGGCCAGGCGTATAACCTGTCCTCTCGCACCCCCAACGCGATCCTTTTTTGGTTAATTGGCATCCTGCCATTGGCGTGGTTGCTTCGGGCGAAGTCTATTCACGCGCTATCGATCGTTGGATTGGTTGTTTGGCTGGGCACCGAAATTAATTGCGACGACGGCTGGTTACATTTTGCGCACGAGCAAACCCAACTGGCGATTTATGCAGCCCTCGGACTTCTGCTCTACGGAACAGCGTCCCGCATCGACAACAAACGTTTTCCGCAATTCGGTGTCATCAACGAACGATTCGGCCTCATTCTGTTCCATTTATCACTCTGGCCGATGATGGTCATCGGGAGCTGGAATCAGGTATCCGATAATCGATTGGTCTTCGCTGTCGTGGCGTTGCTCGCTGTTCCGGGGTTGCTCATGGCGTATTACCGAGTTCGTAAAAACAACGAGTCATCAAAATGGCTGCGCGCCTGGCCCGCTGTGCTGCTATTGTGGATCGCGTGTCTCTGCACGTGGCACTTGTTTCATGATGGCGACTCGCGCTCATTCAATTACCAACGCACCTTCGACATCGTTCAGGTGTTCGCCGCTGTCGTAATGGTCGCCGGTTGCATCGTCCAGATCCGCGTCGGCATAGAAACGCGTGCGATGTGGTTGGTCAACTTGGCGCTCGCCTCCATCGGTTTCACGATCATTACCGAGTTCGTCATCCTTTTCGGGTCGATGCTCGATACCGGATTGATTTTCCTCGTGGGCGGTGCGGGCCTGTTGGGGCTTGGATATGTCCTGGACCGCAAACGTCGCAGTGTCATGCGCCAGATAAAAATTTGATCAATTTATGAAACGAATCTCTTTTTGGCTCATATTAATAGTCGGCTTGCAGATTGCATGGATGGCCGGAACTGCCACCGTGAAGGAACTCGACCTCAAACGCGGCGCAACCGTCCTGCTCGAAACCGCTCCCGTGGATCCGCGTGATTTGCTCGCGGGCGACTACGTTATACTCAGCTACAAAATCAGCAACATCCCGGTCGGATTGTTTGATGACGCGCGACAGGCCGCTCAGGAAATCCAACAATCACCGAACCGCGTGGTTTACGTTCTCCTCCGTAAAAACGGCCAGTTCCACGAAGCCGTGCGCGCCAGCTTCGAGCCTATCACCACAAAACGTGGAGAACTTATGATCAAGGGCAACATTGCCCCGAACCAATGGCAGCCCAGCAACGTGCGCATCAATTACGGTCTGGAGAAATATTTCGTCCCCGAAGGTACCGGCAACCCCACCGGCAAATTGAGTGTTAACGCATCGGTTTCTTCGGACGGGGGCGCAATAATCAAACAGGTCTACATCGACGGCAAACCATACGGCGAAGTCATGCGTTCACGGGTACGGAAGTAAAGTTCGCTGAATCCGGCTCTTCGCCTATCAGAGTATTTCCTCGCTTAATTCGTGGTGTTATAAAACCGATACGTGTAGTGCCAAGCATTGGTGTCCGTGAACGTCCACGTGCCGTTCGTGCTGCTCGTGACCACGCCGATGTTCGTCCACGTTAGCAAATTCGTCGACGCGCGGATCGTAAACGTCGTCAGCGGAATCGCGCCGCTACCGAGGAACACAGAGGAGTTCGTCACGTAAGTCGGCATCCCAAGTAGCGGGCCAGTCACGACCCCGTCTCGAACCAGCGTCACGTCGTTGCCGGTCCCGCCGGCGTAGTGGATGCGGAAATCCTGCGCTCCGACGGTGATCAACGAATTCTCCGGCAGACCAGCGAACGTGCCAACCACCGCGTCTGAAGCGTCGTTGGCGATCACCGTGAATGTTGTTCCAGCAGGGACGGTGGGCATTGCGGTCACTTGCAACGTTGCATTCGAGAGCACCACTGAACCGGTCACAGACAAGGTGTCGTATTGCGTGCCAGCGACAGGGCCGGTGCCGTCGATCGCAAGTGTTACGTTTGAATTCAAATTCAACCCGTTCGGAAATGTCATCTGTCCAGCGTTGCTGATGCCGGGTGAAATCTTCCCGCCTGTAAAACTATTTGGCTTAAAACTGCCGGTCCCATCAACCGTGCCGCCCGCGATCGCAAAGCTATTTCCCAAGGTCCCGCCGTTCAGACGCAACGTGCCCGCAACATTTGTCGAGTTGGGATTCAGCAGGAGCGTGCCCGAGTCCACCTGCACCAACGCGTTACTCTGGTTGAAAAAGGGTATGCCCGTGCAATCGGAAACACCAACACCCGCAGTTTTTCGAAACGTTCCAAAATTGGTGAACACCGTCGTGCCAACGCCTCCGTAGTTCACACCGTAATCGCCGGTCATCAGCCATTGGCCGAAATTGTTGACCGATGTCGAGCCCATCGCTAAGGAGTTACCAATAACAGTGATCGTTCCGAAATTTGTCATTACCAACGGTGTGATAAATTTACTGGCACTCGTCGCAAAAATGACCTGGCCATTCGTCTGGACCGTCAATTGGTTGGCCAATGATCCCGAATTCATCGTCAAAGTGCCGCCATTGACCACATTGGTTCCGGCGAGCGTTGCGCCGTCGAGCGTAAGGTTGGTGATCGCGCCGTGATTCTGAAAGTTAGTGCCGCCGGTAACGGTTACCGTGCCGGCATAAAGCAACATTCCCGGAATCGTGTTCGTCTGCAGGTTCAACGTCGCGCCATTCAAGCGCGTCACGCCCGCACCCGTGGTCACGCCGCCGGCATCCGACCATGTCCCACCGTTAAACTCCAGGATGGCCGAAGCCGCCGTGTTAAACGTCCCGCCGAGTTGGCCATTGGCGGCAGCGTTGAGTTGCAGCGTTGCAGCCTGCACGTCCACGAGTCCTCCCGGTGAGTTGACGAGATTTGCGGTGATATAACTCGCAGCTGTTCCCGAATTTTTGCGAAGTGTGCCAGCATTGATCCATAGAGGGTTCGCGTAGCCGCCCCAACTCATACTGCTATTGCCGTTGATATTCCACAAACCGCCGTTGCTGATGACCGTGCTCCCGAGACTGGTGTCCGAGCCGAAATTGACCGTGCCCTGATTGATGATTGTCGAGCTGTAAAAGTTTTTGTTAATCCCGTTTGAGTTGATGTTGATGTTAAATGTTCCGTTGCTGCCGATGACGAGTTTGTCGTTAATGCTGCCGGATGAAAAATTGAGAGTGCCGCTGACAGTGTTGGTTCCGCGCAACGCCGCGCCGTCAATGGAAACGTTCGTGATGCTGCCCGCGTTTTGGAACGTATTCGTGCCTACAATATAGATTTCGCCGCCGTAAAGCGACAGACCGGGTGGGACGTTGGTGCGGAGGTTGAGCGTTGTGGCGCTGAACCGATTCGTGCCCGCACCCGAAAACGTTCCGCCCGCGTCCGTGTAAACGCCGGTGATAAACTGCAGCGTTGAGCCCGCCGCTGAACTATATGTGCCGGTGAACAGATTTGTCGTGCCGCCCCGAAAATTCAGTGTCCCACCCTGAACATCGACGATTCCATTATTGAAAAAATTGAAATCATTGATTGCGCAAGCGGACGCACCGGTCTTTCGAACCGTCCCGTTGTTGACGAACACCGTTTGCGCGCCACCGCCGCTGCCGATGCTACCGGAACTACTCATCGTCCAAAGCCCATTGTTTAGCACGAACGTCGGCGGCGTCGAGCCGATGCCTATACCACCGTTGTTCCAGTTAATCGTGCCATTGTTTGTAATCTTGAGAGAGTAGATAGTCGCCGAACCCGGGGCTGAGCAAAACAACTGCGCATTGGTATAAATGGTTAGCGAACCATTCAACCAGGAGTTGCTCCAGGTCATCGTCCCGCCATTAGTTACGACCATGTTGCCGCAAGAAAGCGTGGCATAATTGTCGATCACAACATTGCCCGCGCCGATCAGCAACGCGCCGGGTGTCACATCATTTGTGATGACCACATTATAATTACCGGCATTGGTAACAAACGCGGTGTCCGACGTTGAAGGCACGGCATTCGGCGACCAGTTGGTCGCGAACTTCCAACTTCCGCCAGCAGTGTTCGTCCAGACAATGTTTGTCGCACGAACTGCCGAAGTCATCAAACAAAACGCAGCCAATATAGTTGACAATTTCTTCACCCATTGAGCCTCTCACGCCGATACGGCAATGAGCAAGACGACATTTGGGTTTGTAGGCCGCGTGCCCTCACGCGGTTGGCAAGGTCACGGAGAGACCATTTTGTAAAAACGCGATTGCTGGCTGTTGATGCTGTTGGTTTCGGCGAAGGTCGCGGGGCTGTTTCCGAAGAGTCCGGATGCGGTGACCTGCCAACTGCTGGTGTCGGCGACATTCGTTGTGACAAGCACCTTGTACGATTGGCCGGCGGGGCCGCTAAAATTAAATTGGAAGTTCCCGCTCGTGACATTCGGATTGAACAGCGTTGGAGGTAGTAGAACGGGAGTCGAAATTGGAACGATCTGAGCTCGGCCAAGAAAACGGCGGACAAAGATGCTGTCAGCGGTGGAAGTGACCTTGATGTCATACAGGCCGTTGTTTGTTTCGCTGCCAATGTTGATCACGTTTGTGCTGTGGGCGGGAAGGACGTAACTTGCCGTTTGTATCGTGTAGCCATTCGTTAGACTAAAAGTCACCGATGAACTGGAAAGATTTTGCAGTGCAATCGCACACGCCCCGTTTGTGGGATTCAAAATGGAAATGGCCTCAATCTTATTGAAGTCGGACGCAAGATTTCCGGCGAACCGACGCTGGAATCCGTCCGGGCCATAGCAGCTAAAATCATATTTGCCGGCACTTGCCGAAACGTCGAAGGCCGCAGTGGCTGAGGTTGCGTTTGGAACGTCGTATGGCTGTGGCGCTGCGGTGCTGTAAGTGTTTGGAAAAACTCCAAAGTGAACAGAGGCAGCGCCGGAGTTCGTCATCGTGATGGTTACTGTGCTCGCACTGGAGTTGAGCGTGCACACGGCATTCGGCTGATACGGCAGCTGCACGGGAGTGAGTGTGCCCGGTTCTTGTGTCGGCACTGTTTGCGTGCCCGGCGGGGACACCGTATTTCCAGACGGACAGCTAACAAACGCCACATCGGTGAAGGAGGCGCCCGGATAACTAAAGTCTGGATGGGCAAAATCAAACGCGCTCGTAAGATCGCCGCAAACCTGGCGACGCCACGCGCTGATGTTCGGGTTTATTACGCCGGTCCACTGTTCGAGAAATCGCAGTGTGGACGTATGGTCGAACACTTGTGAACAGACGCGTCCGCCGCGCGACCATGGAGATGCGAGGATGCACGGCACACGAACGCCAAGTCCGATTGGCATATTCGCGACAAATTCATCCGGTGTTCCTAGCGGGGGAAGAATCGGCATTGCGTGGTCATAAAACCCATCGTTCTCATCGTAGTTCACGATGTACACGGTGGAATTGTAAACCGTGGGATTCGACGCGATCGCATCGAGGATGGCTTTCGTGAGTATCTCGCCGTTGGCAGGCGAGTGGGGCGGGTGTTCCGAGTAATCGCTCGGCCCAATGATCCATGAAACGCTTGGCAGCGTGTTGTTCGTTACGTCGCGCTTGAACAATGCGATCATTGCATTGACGTCCGACGCCATGACCATCCCGCGGTCGTAAAGCGGATTGCCCGGCTTGGCATTTTTGAACGTGGCAAACTGCTTCGTGATGTTGTCGCCATCGCTACTGCTCACTTGATAGATTTTCCAGTTCACTCCCGCGTTTTGGAGCATCTCGGGATACGTCTTCCAAGTGAAGCCGTTGGGTGGCGTGGAATTGTCGATCTCCGGTCCGCCGCCGGTGCTATGGGGATCGATCATCCCAGTCATATACGTGAATCGGTTCGGGAACGTGGAGGACAGCACCGACGCATGATACTCGTCGCAGATGGTGTAGGCGTCGGCCAATTCGTAATAGAACGGCAGATCATTGCGCGTATAATACATCATCGTCTCCGGTGTCTTATTCGGCACCCATTGATCGCTCCTGCCGAAATTGATCGTAGTGTGCGTCACCGGCCAGCTGTGGTTCAAATCCGTGAGGCACTGCTCACTGGAATGGAAAGGTAATTCATACGCCGATCCCGAGCCGGTTGGCTGGTAGAACGCATTTCGGCCGGTGGTCAATGTCATTGCGTTACGATCGTCGAAACCTCGTCCGCCATGGAGTGTGCCGAAGTAATGGTCGTAAGACCGATTCTCGTTCATTAACAAAACGACGTGACGCACATCGCTGATCGTGCCATTCAGGGGTGCATTGGTGACGACCAGTTTTAGCTGCCCGCCAGAATCGACCAAGAGCGCCTTGAAACCGTTGCATTGCAGCCCGGGCGGTTGCGTCAGTGTGAAGGACCCGACGCCCGATTCTGCGCCGTGCTGCATGAGCACGTATTGCGCAGCGTTTTGTAGGGAAATGTTTCCGGCGACCGTGACGTTCACTTCGCCGTTCAGAGTGAGCGAATTAATACTGAGCGAGTCGGAAGGTGAGAGAGAGAGCGAACTGCCGGCTTCGCAGATCACGGGGCTGTTGACCACGCCGGTTCCCGCGAGAGTGCTGCCGTTCAGCACAACGACATGGCTGGCAGTGAGCGTGCCATTGACGGCGAGCGTGGCGTTGCTGACCGTTGCATCACCAGTAAAAGTGTCATTGCCGCTCAGAGTGAGCGTCGCGCCGCCTGTGACCAGCAGCGTGAGTGAATTGTTATTCCCGAGAGTGCCGGAAAATGTCGAGTTGGTCGTGGAATTGACCGTTAAACTTGCCGGACTGCCGTTATTTCTCAATACACCCGTGCCAAAGAGATTGTTGACTGTGGTGTTGAATCCGGCCAGGTCGAGCGTGCCGTTCAACGAAACAGAGCCGACGTTAGCGCCACCAGGAATTGCTCCGGATGCACCCAAAACAGTCAGGCCTTGCAACAACGCGGTGTTGCCTGAGTAATCGTTCACTGTGCCAAGCACGAGCGTTCCGTTGCCCTGTTTGGTAAAACCGGTCGCGCCCGAAATTGTCCCGGCGCCGCTCAGCGAGTAACTTTGCACAAGATTAGACACCGTGACGCTGCTTGGCGAAACAGGTCCCGTTACGGAAACAATGAAATTCGACGCCGAGTCATCAAAGATCACCGCGTTGCCATCTGCATAACTGGCCGTCGTGCTGGTGCCGGTCTGTCGCCAGACATTACTTCCGGTCTGGCTCCAGGTGGTTTGCGGCGAGCCGACCCATGTCAGGG
>JAQGOW010000397.1 GCA_028293405.1 Verrucomicrobiales bacterium | reverse complement strand
TTCCCGATCGAGCCAGCGTACGGTGCTGACGAGCCATTGCACCGGGCTCTTAACCTGCGCACGGACGACTTCCGGCGCATAGAATTCGTGGCTGCGGAAAATCGTGCGCAGGAGCGTTTTGATGCTCCCGTCGTTCTTGCGAAATACTTCGGCAAGCGCGTCGATTAATTTCGGGTCGGGATTGTCCGACGCGAAAAACTTCCAAAGCTTGGCGCTGATAAAGCGAAACGTCTGCGGCTGTGACGCGATGATTTCGATGACGTCATTGCCGTCGAGTTGACCGGTTTTGCCCAACACGGTTTTTGTGCCGTTGTCGTGTGCGAACGGGCGATATTCGAACTCGCCTTTAAACCGGTTCAGCGTGAAACCGGTCAGGGCGCGCGCGGCTTCGGTCACGTCTTTCTCGGTGTAATGCCCTTCACCGAGTGCGAAGAGTTCCATCACTTCGCGCGCGAAGTTTTCGTTCGGATGCTCTTTGCGACTTTGGGCCTGGTCGAGCCAGATGAGCATCGCCGGGTCTTTTGCGACCGCATTCAATATCTTGAGCCAATTTCCGGAGGCGTTTTCGCGGAACGTCTCGAGCTGGCGCCACATGAAATAGGAGCTCTGAACCTTTTGCGCGCTGGTCGCAAAGTGGCCGTGCCAAAACAGAACGAGCTTTTCCTGCAACGGACGGGGGCCTGTGGCCATGCGTTGCAACCAGTTGCCTCGCAATTCCACCAATTGCGTTACCTGCTCGCGCTGGCGTTGGCGATTGAGGTCCAGACGTTTATCGGCAATCTCTTTGCGCTTTTCGTCGCTGAGATTTTCGTCCTTCTCGGCCATCCGCACCATTTGTACTTTTTCGAACAACTCGCGGGAATCGGTTGCATAGCTTTTGACCCAGGCGAACTGCGGGTTCGAATCGGGAACCTTTTCGTAATCGACGAACCAATCGACGGCCTTTTCGGGCCCGATTTTGACGAGGTGGTCAATTTCAGACGGTGTGCCACCGAACCCCGCACGATTAGCCAGATGCGCGGCTGCGGCGTAACTCCATTTCGATCGCGGCAACGGATTGAGCATACAGCATTGGACGGCTGTCATCGAACGCCGGTTACATTCGCTCAATCGTTCACGGGAAGGTGTATTTAGGTGTACTTTGGTGTATCCGGCTGCAACTGCGGTTATCCTCGGATCGAGGACGATGGGGACCCCCACCTTCCCCCCTCTGGACCCGTCCCACCGTCCCAAGGGCTGTAAACATTGGTATTTTTTGCGGTTTGACCCGTCCCATGGGACGGGTCACTACCACCCAGAGCCGTCCCACTGCACTATGCTGCAGTTAAGCTACGGCCTTGTCAACACTGTGGAGACCAACTCAGCAAACGGCGTTTGATAGGAATGCCGTTTTGCTTACTTTGTATCTAACTTTGTCCACTTCGCGTTGGCTTTTGAGGAAGCGACTACGGCTTCGATGAAGGCCATGCCTCGGACGCCGTCTTCGATTCTGGGGTAGTCCAAGGCGATATCGTCGGCCGGGAGTTTGCGCTTGGCTTCGAACGCGCGGATATGGTTGGCGAAGTTCTTATAGATGTTAGCGAAAGCTTCGAGATAGCCTTGGGCCGTGCGCAGGAGTTGTACGGGTTGGTCGGGCCATTTGGCGATGAGCGTGTTCGGTTCGCGCTGATGCCATTCAAGGCTGCCTTTTTCGCCGTGGACGCGGATGTTGAGATTATTTTCTTCGCCGATGCTGATCTGCGATGCGTGGAGAATTCCTTTGGCGCCGTTGTCGAAACGGAGGAGGACGTTGACGTCATCATCGAGAACGCGACCCTTTACGAAGGTGGTGATGTCGGCGGCGAGTTCTTTAATTTGGAGGCCGGTGATGTACTCGGCCAAGTTTTCGGCGTGCGTGCCGATGTCGCCGACGCAGCCCCCTGCTCCGCTTTGTTTGGGGTCGGTGCGCCAGAAGGCTTGTTTTTGTCCTTGGATTTCCAGGCGCGTGGCGAGCCAGCCTTGCGGGTATTCGACGATGACTTTGCGGATTTTGCCGAGTTTACCATCGCGAACCATGTCACGCGCCTGTTTGACGAGCGGGTAGCCGGTGTAATTGTGCGTGAGCGCGTAGAGCAGGCCGGTCTTTTTAACGAGGTCGCGGAGTTGTTTGGCTTGCTTGAGATTGAATGTGGCGGGTTTGTCGCTCAGAACGTGGAAGCCGTTTTCGAGCGCCATTTTGGCTGGCGGAAAATGCATGTGGTTCGGCGTGACAATGGCGACGAAATCCATGCGCTGGTCCTTCGGCAGCTTGGCCTCGGACTTGATCATTTCTTCGAAGGTGCCGTAGCAACGGTCCGGCGGCAGGAAGAGGTCGGCTCCGCTGGCTTTGCTTTTTTCGGGGTCGCTGGAGAACGCGCCGCAGACTAAATCAATCTGTTGATCCATCGCGGCGGCGATGCGGTGAACCGCGCCGATGAAAGCGCCACGACCGCCGCCAACCATTCCGTATCGAAGTTTTCTGGCCATATAGATAGGTGATAAAAAATCAAATTTGCGATTTACGATGTACGATTTACGACGTTAGTCTGCAACGCGTAAACAAAAAACGTCAACCGTCAAACACATGGCTTACACTGCTGAAAAAATCGCGAAAGAGCTGCAAGGTGAAGTGCTCGGCGATGGATCAATCACTCTGACCGCCTTCGCGCCTGCAACCACGGCAAAGCCAGGGGATCTGACGTTTGCTGAGAACGAGACATTTTTTCTCAAAGCGGAACAGAGTGCGGCGAGTGCCATTTTGATCGATGGCCCGTTTACCTCGACAAAAAAAGTTTTGATCAAGGTGCCGAACGCGCGGATTGCGTTTGCGAAGGTGTTACCGTTTTTCTTTCCGGAAAAGAAATTCGCCGCTGGTGTTCATCCGACGGCAGTTGTTGATGCTTCGGCGAAAGTTGATCCGAGCGCGCATGTCGGACCGCATTGCGTTGTTTCTGAAGGTGTGAAGATTGGCGCGAACGTCGTTTTGGAGAGCAACATTCACGTCGGGACGTCCACCACGATCTTGAACGATTCGCATGTGTTCCCGAATGTTACGATCTATGCACTGACGCAAATTGGACAGCGCGTGCGGATTCACGCCGGCAGCGTCATTGGTTCGGATGGGTTCGGTTATGTTTTTGATGCAGGTGCGCATCGCAAGATTCCGCAGGTCGGTTGCGTGATCATTCAAGACGACGTGGAAATCGGTTCAAACGTTTCCATTGATAGAGGAGCGCTGGGGCCGACAACTGTCGGCAAAGGCACGAAGATCGATAACCTGGTGCAGATCGCGCATAATGTAACCATCGGCGAGCATTGTTTGATCGTGGGACAAGCCGGCGTGGCTGGGAGCACCAAGATTGGCAACTACACAACAATCGCCGGACAAGCTGGTGTTGCGGGTCATCTGAAGATCGGCAACAAAGTTATCATCGCCGGGCAAAGCGGCGTCATGCATGATATTCCAGATGGCGCAAAGTATCTTGGCGCGCCGGCTCAACCGGATCGCGAGGCAAAACGGCAGATGATCGCGATTCAACAGTTGCCGGAGTTAATTCGGCGGGTGAAGGAACTGGAGCGATGGGTTGGGAGAGCTCCGAATTCGGGAGTGCCAGGTGAATGAACGGGAACTTCGGAAAAGGCGAACATTAAACGTCCTACATCCAACGTTGAATCTTAGAAGAGCAGAATGTGATAGGTGTCAAAGTGAGCGTGCAAACGCACATTTAAATTAGGATGCATATATCTAGACAAGGTATAAGCGATTTGGCAGTCTCTAGTCAGCGCCACCGAAGGGAAACTACTGCCCCAGGCGCAAGTAAACGACAAACAACAATAGGCTAAGTCATTGTGCCCGAACCGACCGAGTGGCGGAAAACCAGCCCGCCAGACGACGCCGAAGGGCAGCGGAGTTACATCATGAAATCCTCATTCGCAAACGCAAAACACCGTTTTCTCAAGGCATTTACCTTGATTGAGTTGCTGGTTGTCATCGCCATTATTGCGATCCTCGCTTCCATGCTTTTGCCTGCGCTCGCGCGCGCCAAGGCAAGTGCGCAACAAACCAAATGCATCAATAACATGAAGCAGTGGGCTTTGGCTTATAAGATGTATTGCGATGAGAATCGCGACTTCGTGCCCCAAGAAGGCAACATTGGTTCCCTGATTACAGATCCCGTCAACGCAATCGCTTGGTATAACGCGATTCCACCGTCTATCGGCCTGAAAGCGCTGACAAACATGTATGCAGCCGGCCAATATCCTGGCGTGAGTGGCTCGACAATTTTTGCATGCCCGGCGGCAGAAGTTCCGAACCCGCTCCCGAGCAAGAGCTATGCGTATTTCTCGTATGGCCAAAACAACTGGTTGTGCGTGAACGCGGCCGAACTCGCCTTAGGTTATGCGCAAACGAAATTCTCGCAGATGCGACGACCGGCCGCCACTATCCTCATGGCTGAAGTCGATGGAAACCAAACCAAATCGGCGAGCAAGAATCCTTCTGTGTCCGGCGTGTCGCCGAACTTCGTGTGGGCGCGTCACCCCAGCAATAAGGATCAAAGTGCCGCTCGTGGAGTTTTCTCGCTTGCTGATGGTCACGCTGTTGCTCTAAAGACGAACGACGTTATTCATCATCCTTACGACACCCAAGGCGGAGCAGCCGAATGGGATCCAACCCGGTCGTTCAATTATTATTGGTACCCAACGGCTACCACACCTTAACTCTCGGACGTAACGTCTTGTGAATGTTATGATTCGCCATTGCCGGGTGGTCGCGATCACTTTGGCTATTTTGGCGGCTGTCGTAAACGCGCACGCCTGGACGGACGAAGGACATCAAACCGTTGGCGCGATTGGTGATTCCTTAATTTCCGGGCACGCTGCGCAAAAGCACGTTCAACAACTCCTCGGGACCGAGACGTTGAGCGTCGCTTCGACTTGGGCTGACCAGGTAAAGGGTTGGGGCGAGCAGACGGATGAAATGGAGCAGTTCCGCAACGACAACCCTCATCACGGCCAATATCACTACACGGATAT
>JAQGOW010000381.1 GCA_028293405.1 Verrucomicrobiales bacterium | reverse complement strand
ACGAGCACTGTGCGCTCTTTCATTTCCGGCACGAGTTTCACGATGTTGTGATGTGCGGCTGGCGCATACACCAGTTCGTCGTAACACTCGTCGAAAATGCAGGTCAGATTTTTTTCGAGCACCAAAGCCGCGATTTTCTTCAACGTCTCCGCGGGATACACCACGCCGGTCGGGTTGTGCGGTGTGTTCAGGATGATGCCGCGAGTTTTCGGGGTGATCGCTTTGACCAGCTTGTCGATGTTGACCTGAAAACCATCTTCGATCGTCGACAATGCAACAGGCGTCGCTCCCGCCAAACGAACTTGTTCGGGCAATGTCACCCAGAACGGCGACGGAATGATGACTTCATCACCCGACTGAAAGAGCACGAAATTGGCGTTGAAGAGAGCCTGTTTTGCGCCGGACGTAAAACCAACTTCTTCATTGGTATAAGTTGCGCCGGTCTTTTTCGAAATGCGCTGGGCAAGACTGTCGCGCAACTTCGCAATCCCCAGCGTGTCCGTGTATTGCGTTTTGCCGGCGTCGATGGATTGCTTGGCGGCGGCTTTGATGCTGTCGCTCGTGTCCTGGTCGAGTTCGCCGGCGGCGAAGTTAACGACGTGGATTCCTTCGGCGCTGAGTTTGCGCGCGCGATTGCGCATTCCGGACGTTTTCGAGCCGGAAAACCCCTTCATTCGGTCAGCTAACATTTGATTACCTCGTTTGCGTAAATGTTTTGGACTGCCGACGCGCGTAACACGTCGGCAGTCGCGGACAAAACATTACTCTGTTTGAAATCGCGGAGCAACAATGTGTGCTCGTCTGAGTTAAGCGCGGGTGACAATCGGCGCGGACGGTTCGTCGGCCAATAAAGTTTCCAGATCGGCGACTTCTTTGGCCCCGACACACTCGGCGACTTGAGCGACCGTTGAAATGGTTCCTTCGACGGATTGCGCAGCCGTGGCAGCCGCCAACGTGGCAAACGTTTCATCGATGGCTTTGTGCGCCGCGCGCAAACCTTGATTCGCGAAAATGGTGTGCGAAATGCCAGACGCTTCGAACTGTTGTTTGGTGATTTGCGGCAGTTTGGTCGGAGCAATCACGTAAGGCGTGCGGCCGCCCCACTTTTTGCCGAACGTCAGAATTTCTCCGCCGGATTTATCCAGCGACTGCGCGAACACGGCATCGGCGCCGTTTTGCACGTAGGCTTCGGCGCGCTTGAGCGCTTCGTCCATGCCCATACCGGCGACCAAAGCTTCCGTGCGCGCGATGATGCGGCATTCGCTGCCGGTGTTCTTGATGGCTTCACGCGAGGCGCGCAGGCGAGTGGAATGTTCGGCAATGGATGCCAACTCGCGTTCGTAGCCGCCATAGAGGCTGCAACGTTTCGAAGTCGGGTTATCTTCGATGCACACAGCCGAGACGCCGGCGCGGGCCATGGCTTCGATGACATGATAAATTTTCACCGCATCACCGTAACCGGAATCCAGATCGACGATAATCGGCAAGTCCGTAAGCCGCCGCGACAACCGGACGAGATTCAAAATGTCTTCCGGCCCGATGATGCCGACGTCTGGAACGCCTTGGGCGGCCGAGCAACAGAAGCTGCTGATCCAAACGAAGTCGAATTCGTGTTTAGCGGCGAGCAGCGCAGAGACGCCGTCATAGATGCCGACGCCAACCTGGAACTTTCCGTTAAACAGGCGAGAGGCATGAGTTTGCTTTGCAGTAGCGCCATTGGTCGAAAGCCGACCGTTTGGCAAATTAGTAGAACTTTGCATATATATCTAAACGACGAGCTTAGACTATGTTAGTAAATCGCAGGTCATTGGCCTAATGACATTAATGTCATTCATGCGATGAGGATGTGGGTTCGTTTGGTGCTAAGTCGGGTAAGGGTTTTCACCAATTTTTCGCCTTGACGGACTTCCTGTTGTGGCTATCCTAATCTAGACAATTTGTTTGCCCCACGTTGGGGCGCGAAAGTCGGAGAAGTAGTTTCTGCCGGCTTTTTTGTTCCCTGGATGGGGAACTTGAAATGGAGAAAACGAGTATGAATGCTGATTTTTTAGCAGTTTTAGAGTTCTGGGAGCGCGAGAAGGGTATCAGCAGGGAAATTCTCGTTAAAGCTGTTGAAGAATCTCTCGTTTCCGCAGCTAAAAAGGCCGTTGGCGCAGCTCGCGATCTCCGTGTCATTATCGACACTAAGTCAGGTGATATCAAGGCGTTTTCAAAACTGATTGTGTCCGAGAAGGTCGTTTCCAAGCACGATCACATTACCGTTTTTGACGCTCGCCGCATTAATCCTGAGGCGAAGCTGGGCGATGAAATTGAAGTCGAAGTTACGCCGGCCGGGTTCGGTCGTATTGCTTCTCAATATGCGAAGCAGGCGCTGATGCAGCAGATTCGTCGCGCTGAGAAGAATTTGATCCTGACGGAGTTCGAAGGTCGGATCGGGGATATTATTAGTGGCACGGTTCGCCGGTTTGAGCGTTCGGATGTCACGATTGATTTGGGTAAGTACGAAGCTCTTTTGCCGAACCGCGAACGCGTTCCGACCGAGGAATACCAAATCGGCGAGCGCATTCGCTGTTTAGTTAAAGCCGTCGAAACGGGCCCGCATGGACCGGAAATTATCCTGTCGCGTGCCGATCCGCAGTTCGTGATTAAACTGTTTCAGTTGGAAGTCTCGGAAATCAACGACGGCACGATTGAGGTAAAAGGTATCGCGCGTGAACCAGGGTTCCGCACAAAGCTGGCGGTTTATACTCGTGACCCGAAAGTTGATCCAGTCGGTGCTTGCGTCGGTCTGCGTGGTCAGCGCGTGAAGAATATTGTGCGCGAGCTGAACAACGAGAAGGTCGACATTATTAAATGGGACGCGAATGCTAAGACTTACATTGCGAACGCATTGTCACCCGCGCAGCTAAAGGGCTTTGAGGTTGATGAAGTGCGCAAGCGAGTGAAGATTAGCGTTGCGGATGATCAATTGTCGCTAGCGATCGGCAAACGCGGGCAAAATGCCCGATTGACGTCTAAACTAACCGGCTGGCAGATTGATATCGAACCTGAAGTAGTAGTTCACGTCGGATTCGACGAACAGGTGGCGCATGCGGTGGAAGCTTTGGCGTTAGTGCCGGGAATCACAAAAGAAGCAGCCGACGTCCTGGTGCATCACGGACTGTTGACGGTTGAAGCAGTCGCGGAACTCGAAGTTGCCGATCTTGAACAGATGGAACAGATCAAAGATCAGGCTGGAACAATTTTAGAAGCGGCGAAGTCTGAGTTGGCGCGCCGCAAGCCTCAAGCGGGCACTCCAGAAGTTGGAGCTGCACCGGTTGAAGCTGCAAATACAAATAAAGTTTAGCATGGGTGTGGAGCGGACAATGTTTGCATATTAGTTATGAAAACCGTGTTGCTCCACCGGCAGTTGAAAATTTATGCCCGTTCGCATTTACGATTTAGCAAAGAAACTTGGGATGGAAAGCAAAGCAGTGCTGGCCAAAGCCAAGGAACTGGGCATTACCACCGCCAAGGTGCCGTCGAGCTCGCTCGATAAGATCACCGCCGAATTTCTCGAAGAGCAACTTGCTCCCGCCAAGCCAGCCGAGGCTGCCAAGGCGCCGGAGCCGGTCGTCCCGATTCAAGTCATTCACCAAGCGCCACCGCCGCCAGTTGCGCCTGAACCTGTCGCGCCACCGCCAGCTCCAGTTCCTGAACCAGTTTTGGAAGCGCCGCCTGCGCCTGTTTCGATTGCTCCCGCTGTTTCCGCTCCGGCTCCAGTTGTCGAGCCGCAGCCTGAAGTGAAGCACGTTGAAGTGGCCGCGCCTGCGCCAGTTGTGGCTGAACAGCCTCCGGTTGCACCGTCCGAGCCCGTGGAAGCGCCGAAACCGGTTGCTCCTCCCGTGCCAGCTGGTCCGAAGCTTGGAGATAAAGTTGGATTTATTCAGTTGCCGCAACGTCCTGGTTCGCGCACGCAAGATCGCGGTCAGCAACGTGGTGGCGGTGCTCCAGCACCGCAGC
>JAQGOW010000374.1 GCA_028293405.1 Verrucomicrobiales bacterium | reverse complement strand
GCGGGATTGTGCGTTTAGGATTCGGGCTTGATTAGACCTTGGCCTTACGCGGCTCGTTGAATAATCAAACCCCACGTTATAAAAAAGGTTTCGCGATTATTTTGCAAAATGACACGCAGCCCAATGTCTCTCTGAAATCTGCCGCAATTCTGGGACTTCCGTTTGACACTGCGTCTGCGCGATCGGGCAACGTGTGTGGAACGGACAGCCGCTCGGTGGGTTGATTGGCGAGGGAATTTCTCCCGGCAACATGATGCGTGAACGTTTCGCATCAGGATCAACGACGGGCACCGCAGAAATCAAAGCTTCGGTGTATGGATGCTTCGGTGTGCGCACCACTGACTTTGCCGGTCCGATTTCAACGATGCGCCCGAGATACATCACCATGATCCGTTGGCTGATGTGTTCGACGACGGCGAGGTCGTGCGCGATGAACAAATACGAAACCTTCCCGCCCGCGCGCGATTGCAGGTCTTGTAACAAATTGATGATTTGGGCCTGGACGCTCACGTCCAAGGCGCTGACCGGTTCATCGCAAACAATCAACTCAGGTTCAACCGCAAGAGCGCGCGCGATGCCGATCCGTTGACGTTGCCCGCCACTGAACTCGTGCGGATAACGTTGCGCGTAGATCGGATCAAGCCCGACCGTGTTCAGCAGTTCTTCTATGCGCTGAGTGCGTCCGCCGTTTGCTGCGAGACCGTGAATGTCCAACGCTTCGCCGATGATCTCGCTCACCGTCATTCGCGGATCGAGCGAATTGTACGGGTCCTGGAAAATCATCTGGAACTTGCGCCGTTTTTTCCGCAGTTCCACGCCTTGCAACTCAGCGATGTTTTGCCCGTCCAAGAGAATTTCACCTGACGTCGGCTGAATCAGTTTAACGATCGCGCGACCGAGTGTCGTTTTGCCACAACCACTTTCGCCGACGAGACCCAACGTCTCGCCCCGACCAACATCGAAGCTGACGCCGTCGACCGCGTTGACGAACTCTCTCGTCCTGCTGAACATCCTCCGCCGAACAGGAAAATGGACCTTCAGATTCCGCACGCTCAAAGTCGCCCCAGCGCTCTGTGGTCGGGCTGTTGTTTGGGGCGCGGCGGTGGTCATCAATTGAGTTTCTCTAACTCAGTGCTGATTAAGTTGACCAATGGCTTAACCGTTTCTCGGCTGAAATCAAACCGGCAACCGGCGGCTGCGAATAATTCCGGCAGCGGACGTGAACCACCGAGAGCAAGGCCGCGATGATATTCGTCGAGCGCGCGTTGGCGGTTTTTGCGCGAATTGGCCCAGATCTGCAACGCGCCAAGCTGCGCGATGCCATATTCGACGTAGTAGAACGGGTGCAGAAAAATGTGGAGTTGACGATGCCACATGTTCGCCCGCGCATTTTCGTAACCGGTCCAATCAACATCTCCACCAAAACGATCCACCAAATCGAGCCACGCCTTTTGACGCTCAGCGCGAGTGTGGCCCGGATGCGAGTAGATCCAGTGCTGGAACGCGTCGACAGTCGCAATCCAGGGAAAAATTTCGACGATTCCTTCGAGATGATCACGACGGGCGCGACGGGCGTCGTTGGCGTTGTAGAAGGCTTCGATGAATTCGTTGCCGAGCAACTCCATGCTCATCGACGCAACTTCGCAAAATTCAATCGGCGCGCTACGATATGGATAGATGTCTTCTTCCTTCGTGGCGAGCGCGTGAAACGCGTGACCGGCTTCGTGCAAAATCGTTTCGACATCACGCTGCACACCGACAGCGTTCATAAAAATGAACGGCAGGCGCGCTTCGTTGAGCGTTGATTGATAACCGCCGGGGGCTTTGCCTTTGCGATTTTCCAAATCGAGCAGGCGCTTGTTGTTCATCAGCGCAAACTCATCGGCGAGTTTTTTGTCGAGCTGATTAAAAATCGTTTGAGTCTTGTCGACCATCGTTTCGACTTTTTCGAAAGGCCGCAACGCAGGACGATTCAAGGCGTCCACAGAAAGGTCCCAAGGACGGAGTTTTTCTAGACCGAGCTGTTTGCGACGCTCAGCTTGCAAGGTCTTAAGAACGGGCATGACCTCTTTCTCGATCGCTTCATGGAACTTCAGGCAATCCTCAGGCGTATAATCGAAACGGCCTTTGGCGCGGAATGCGTAATCGAGATAGTTTTTGAACCCCGCATTATGCGCGATCTGTTCGCGGATTTTTAGCAGTTCGTCAAAATTGTTTTCGATCTGCTCAGCCTCCTGCAAACGACGATTCGCAACGAGTTCCCAAGCTTCTTGACGCAACGGACGATCAGGTTCTTCAAGGTAACGGCCCATCTGCACGAGGGTTTGTTCCTTGCCTTGAAATTGCACCGTCAAAGAACCGATCAGTTTTTGGTATTGCTGCGAGAGCTTTGCTTCTTCGGTTTCGAGCGGGACATTTTCCGGGCGATAAAGTTCGACGCTGACTTTGGTGTCGCGGTCGAAAACCAAATAGCGCTCTTTCGGCAAATCCTTACGCGCGGGACTCGCGAGATAAAGTTCGTTGAGCTTGAACCGACGCGGCTTGATCTCGGGTTCGATGTGTTCGACGAACTGCAGGTAAGCTTTCTCAGCGTCCGCGCTATCAGTGTGACAAGTCATCGCGATGTAACGACGCGACGATTCTTCGTCGAGCGCTGCGAAAACTTCACTGCTATCTACCACCCACTTTTCCAATTGCTGCGCCGTTTTAGCAGATTGGATTTGTGATTCGAGCTTGTCGAACAGCGGCGCGATCTGTTTCCAGTCGCCGAGATCAATATCCTTCGGCACAAAAGAACGTGGCCGATATGGCGGCAAATTTTCGAAAGGCAACAAATTCATGGGCGTAAGATAATTTAAACCGGTGCGGTTGTCGCCTTGGAAACTTTTCCTTGTTCAATCGGCGCCGCGGTCCACAAACGGTTGACAGTCCATATGAGAATGACGGCGGTGCCGATCGCTATAGCGGTCAACATGACTGCGACACTGGTGCGGCCATAAAGGAAATTGCCGATGGCGAATAACGCCGACCAAATGACGGCGCAACCAGAACTCCAACCGAGCATTGCCATCGGGATGTTTTCGCCGCTGCTGGATTTTGGCAGGCCGGCTTGTTTGCGGATAATCTCCCAACCGGGCCCAAATGGTCGAACACGTTTATAGAACTCGACCAAGACGGCGCGGTCGGTTTGTGGCCCCACCAAGGCGGTGACCACCCAGGAGAACGTCGTTATCACGACGGTGATCAAAAGCCCATGGTCGGTGCTGATGTTCGCGCCGTTTTTATTGAGCACGAGCAAAACAATCGATGCGCCAAATGAACTGATCATCGCAACCACTTCACACCACGCCGTAATCCGCCACCAGAACCAGCGCAGCAAATACAGCAAGCCCGTTCCAGCACCGACCTGGAGCATGATATCGAAACTGTTTTTCGCGCTGTCCATCGCGTAAACGACCGCCGATGAAAACAGGAAAAGGACGATGGTCGCAACGCGTGCGGTCATGACGTAATGTCTTTCGGATGCGCCGGGTTTGACGAAGCGTTGGTAGAAGTCATGCACGAGATAGGACGCGCCCCAGTTCAGGAGCGTCAACAAAGTTGAAGAATTCGCTGCGATCAAACCACCGACCATCAATCCGACAAAGCCAACCGGCAAAAATTTCAACATCGCGGGATAAGCGATATCATGCCCAAGCAATGACGGATCGAGATTTGGGAATGCCGCTTTGATATCGGACAGGTTCGGATAGACGATCAACGAGCAAAGCGCGACGAGGATCCACGGCCACGGCCGCAGGATGTAGTGCGCAATGTTGAAAAACAGAACTGCGCCGAGAGAATCTTTTTCAGACCTCGACGCGAGCATGCGTTGAGCGATAAAACTTCCCCCACCCGGTTCAGAACCCGGATACCAAACGGCCCACCATTGAATCGCGAGCGGCATAATGAAAACGGCAACCGCGATGTCCCAATTGTTAGTGAAGTCGGGAAGAATATTCAGATAGTGCAATGTCGTTTTGCCGTCCGGTGCAGTCATTGGTCCGGAAAGCTTCTCCACAAGCACGTGCATACCACCGACGTGTTTCACCGCGAAGTAAGCAGCGGCAATGACGGCAGTCATCTTGATGAAGAATTGAATCATGTCGATGACCAGTGCGCCCCACAGACCGGAGTAGGTCGCGAAGACGACATTGAGCACGCCGACGAAGAGAAGCGTTTCCCAACGCGGCAAACCAAACAGCACGTTCGCAATTTTGCACGCGGCCAGATTGACCGACGCGATGATGATCGAATTGAAAAATAGCCCGAGATAAATCGCGCGAAACCCTCGCACAAATGTCGCCGCCTTTCCGGAGTAACGGATTTCGTAAAACTCGAGATCCGTCATCACTTCCGAACGCCGCCACAAACGTGCGTAGAAAAATACAGTAGCAACGCCGGTAATCGCAAACGCCCACCAGCACCAGTTGCCGGCAACGCCATTTCTGCGAACGATGTCGGTAACAAGATTAGGAGTGTCGCTGCTGAAAGTCGTAGCCACCATCGACAAACCCGCGAGCCACCATGGCACCGACCTTCCGGCCCCGAAGAATTCGGATGTGCTCTTCCCTGCCCGCCTGCCGAAGAAAAGCGCAGGCACAAAGCAGACCAGCAACGACGCGATTATAATAACCCAATCAATGAATTGCAGGTGCATGGATTGCGTTGGATTTAACCCCAAATGATGAATCGATTCAACCGTACATAAAAACGCCTGACCACTTCATTTCCGACGCGGTCAGGC
>JAQGOW010000358.1 GCA_028293405.1 Verrucomicrobiales bacterium | reverse complement strand
CCAAGACCCATCGCCAGTTCCAAAACAAGCACCAGCGGTACTACGTGCGACGTAATGAATTTTCCCGAAATCAAAATCCAACCCACAAGAATCACAACCCACGTGATCATACAAACCGCCAGCACCGGTTTGCTCCCGAGATGATCCAGTCGCGACCCAAGCAACCACAAACTGCTCAACCCGCCCACGAACGACACCGACGTCAGCAACATGATTTCGCGCTCGCTCATGCCCGCCTCTGTCTTCAAGAAAGCGACAATGAACGTCGTCAAACCTCCATACGCCACCGACCACGCCAACGCCATCCACACGAGTTTACTGAATGGCGGATACGTGATAATTTCCTTCCACGGCACCGGTGTGCGTGACGCCTGAATTTCCGCCGGCGCGTGCGCGTCCGGTACGCGTCGCAAAAAAGTTAAACTGATTCCAGCCATCGCCGCACTGAACGCAAACAGAATAGCAAATTGCCACGCGTGCGGGGCCGTTCCCAATACGACTGCCGCAATCACAAACACAAGAAAGCTGCCAATGTTCATGCACGCAGCATCTCGCACCAGATACTGTCCACGCACCGAAGCAGGAATTAGCGCAGTGATCCACGGTAACCAGGCACAACTCGTGATGCCGCGCGTCAAATTGAATGCAAATAACAGCAGAAGCACCAACGCCAGTCTTGTCGTGCGATCCAGAAACGCGCCGGTTATTGGCACCAGCGCCAAACCCAAAACAAACAAAGTCCGCGTTCCCCAGCCCGCAAACACAAACTTCTTATACCCGATGCGTCCAAGATGTTTCGCGGCCGGAATCTGAAAAATCACCAACAACGGCATCATTCCCGCGAGAATTCCAAGAACAGTCGCACTCGCCCCAAGGCTTTTCGCATAAAGCACCATCGGACTGCTGAGAATGACCTGATACGACAGAGCGTTGAAAATGATGAACGTGTAGATAGGCCGGACCGCGATCGGTAGAGATTCGGCTTGGCCTCCCAGCGGTTTCGTTTCGGATGAACCAGTCGGCATTGAAGAACGAGATAAAAATTAGAAATAAGAACGAGCTCGTGTCACTTCTTACTCCATCCTTCTGCCTGAAAGAAAGTGGTGGGTTGGCAGGGACTCGAACCCTGGACCAATGCCTTAAAAGGGCACTGCTCTACCAACTGAGCTACCAACCCACCCATGAGCGCGAGAACTTACAGACCCCGTGGCCGTCGTGCAAGTGGATTTTCGCATTTGTTAGCACGTTGGTAGGGCGAGGCTCCCGCCGAGCCTTTCAAACCCTGCGCGTCAAATCACGATGCACGCCTATGGAAACCAGCCGCTTACTTCAACTTCGGCGGCGTCGGCGCAAAAAAGTTCATCGTAAACCCTTCGTGATTGAACGATCCCGCATAAACCGAGAAATAGAAATACTTCGAAATGGCGTCAAACGGCGGCAGTAAACTGAAGTCCGCAAACTGCTGAAACCGCTTTGCCTGCGCCGTCGGATCATCAATATTCGCGCTCAACCCACCCATCGGACCACCGGTTGAACTATCACCAAACAATCCCGCCGCCGCATTCGGATCCTTGCGCAAGGCGTCCATTACGCGACGCATGTGCTCCGCCGAATTGCTATAGCCAAACAATCCCGTGCCCATGCCGCCAACTTTCTGCGCCGCATCCGCCAGACCCGGCGTCTCCATCAACGGCTTCGGCTTGTTTTCAGTGCCGCGCAAATAATCCTGAATCAAGTTAGCATCCGACGACAGCGCGACATAACCGTTCGCTGCCGCAAACGTCATCCCTTTTGCCGCCTCTTTCGCATTCGGATTCGCCGGCGGAGTAAACGTGTAAATCTTCCGTCCAAGAAACTCGCGTTCCTTCACCGGCGCACCCGCCGGCACCAGCGCACCAATACCAATCTTCAACGTCGCCGCGAGCTTATCCGGATTAGGCGAGCCGAGCAAAAACAGCGAAGGCACCGAATCATCCGCCAGCGCCGCATTCGCCGGCAACGGCTTCTCGTAACCAACCACGTCATCGCCCAGGCTGCTCAGCAATTCCGATTTGAAATTATATTTCTCGTCCTTGTCTTTGCCCGCGCTCTCCAAAACAAAATTAATCAACCCGCCGTAGCTCGGGCTGATATCCGTCAACGTCTTCTCCAGCGTCGTCCAACTCTGCGACAAATTCAGGCGCCAACGATTAAACTTCGTCGCATCCGCCGGAACAAACGCCGGGGGCGTCGCGTCCTTCGGTTCCGCCGCAAAAACCTTCAAGATCCCTTTGCGCGCCGATTCCGGTGCGCCGATATAAAGCTGCGTCAACATACCTTCTGGCGCATCGCGCCACGTGAAAGTCGCCGTCGTCAATCCATTCACGCCCAGCGCCGACATCGCCTTCGTCACGTCAAACGGCGCGCCCAATTTCGACTCCTGCTTGTTCGCCGCATAATCTTTGACGAACTCGTCGACCACACCTTTAACATTCAGCCACGCGTAAATCGTCGTATTACGCAGCCGCGCCGCATAGTCCGATTGAAACGCCGGCGACTCCTCCAACGCGCCAATCATCCCGCCCGATTGACGGCCGAGAACTTTCTCAATCGCCGTTTTCGAATCGCTGATCAGCAACAGCGTGTCCGACTGCCCAAATGTAATTTCGATCTTTTTATTTTCCGATTTGGGGGCATCCGCATCATCTGGGGCAGGGGACGGCCTTTTAGTTTTCGGCGGAAAAATCTTCGCCCACGAATTAGAAAGCTCGCTGCTGGTGGTGACGAACGTTGTGAAATCCAGATCACGAATTTTTTCCGTACGATTGGCCTTGCCGGAATCCACCCATCTCTTTTTCACCTCAACCAAATTCGTGCGCAACTTTCCCGCCTGATCCTTCGCATCGACGATCAACAACCGCGAATAACGATCTTCCGGCTTCGTCGCTCCGGGATTTTGAATCACCGCGATGGTGAATTGCCCACGCGCCAAACTGCCGTAATCATCGAATTTAAAACCAAACTCCCGTTCAATCGGCGCGAGCACTTCCTTTTGGAAATTCGAAATGAACTTATCCTTGAACGCCTTCACGGCCGGGTCCGCCCACATCTTGCCGTAAGGCGTGTTCGTCATCGTCGCCCACGCTTTCGGCGCATCCGGCGCAGTGATGACGAAAACCGTATCCTTGGGCAAAAGCTTTTCCGGCGACAACACTGCCGCGCGAGCCGACATCGATAAAACCAGCGCGAGCCCGAGCGTTGCAAAGCGATAAATCATGCGCCGCTAAGCTGCACCAATAACGAAGTCACGGCAAGGAAAGGGTAGGGAGTCTTCTCCCTCTCTTCCCGCAGGGAGGAGAGGGCAGGTGAGAGGAGGTTCATTATCTCCTCGCCCTAAAAATGCCCAAACGCCTCATTCCGAAACACAATCTTATCCGGCAACTCCACCCAAAGAATTTCCCCAACCTTACTCACGAACACAAAAATCTTATGCCCAAACACATTCGTCTCCAGCCGATAAACCCCCACGCGCGAATGTCCGAACTGCATCGTATCCGAATACGCCTGCCACTTCAGCGCATGCGCGGCCGCAGTCAGTCCTTCTTTGCCACCTGGTATCAGCATCCCCAACATTCCAACATCCACATCACCACCGAGCTTTTGCATCAGCGCCTCCGGATCGCGCAAATCAGAAAATTTCAAAATGCGTTGCCACGTCCCGGAGTCATCCGTCACCTGCAACTTGATCCGCTCTTGCACCGCGTTCGCCGAAAGGTCCCACGTGTTCGGCCGCAAATTCGCGCGACCATGAAACTCCTGCCAATCCTGATTCGTCGACAGCTTCACCAAAAAATCCACATGCATCACGCTGTTCGAGTTCAGCGCCGCCCGACCTTCCAACCCCAGCGTGTAACCTGTCACGTGCGTGGTTAATTCCTCCGGCAAATCTTCGTCCGACTGCGTCACTCCGATGCGTGGCGCTTCACCAATGTTCGCCGACCACGTGCAAAACCCAATCCGTTCATTGTAATGAAGAATCTCAAGCGAAGAATTATCCGGCGCCGTCAAAATCTTTTTCCACACAACCTCCAGCGGAACCTTATTGCTCATCGGCTGATGCCCGACCGATTTCGAGCGCCACAACAAAAAATTCATCACCAGCCAAAAAGCCAGGACGAAAACAAATGTAATGCGAGCAAACATCTCTTCTATCTTCTAACTCCTATCTTCCATTCTTCTATTTGCCATTTGCTATTTGCTATTTGCTATTTGCTATTTGCTATCTCCGGTTTTCATTGCCCCGGCAAATTAATATTCTGCCCCACCCGCAATTTCTCCGGCCGCACCTTCGGATTCGCCGCCAACACTGCCGACACTTTCAACTTAAACCGCGCCGCCACTCCACTAATTGTATCGCCCGATTGAATCTGGTAAACCCGTGGAATTTTGGGCAACGGAGTCACATCGATCGCCAATCCACTGCCACCGCTCGACGATTGCGCACCCGACCCCGACCGCAAATTCGCCAACGCCGTCGCTTGATTCGTCAAAGCCAACTGCGCCATCGCCAGTTGCCCCTTCAACGTCTCCGCCTGCTGCTTCAACATCAAATTCTCCGCATTCAACCGATCAACCTCCTTCTGCAAATTCTGTGAAGTCGGCAGCGGAAACTCGCCATTCGCCAACTCCCGTCTGCACACACCGATGCGCTCATGAACCTGCGCTGCCTTATCCGAATCCGGCTTCAGTTCCAAATGCTTCCGATAATGATAAATCGCCGCAGCATAATCCCGAATCTTGTCATTCTCACAAATCCAACCCAGTTCGTAATGCGTCGCCGCCGACCCGGGATTCTTCTCCAACACCTTTTCAAACTCCCCAACCGCACCCGCAAAGTCCTGCGCATTAATCATCTCGTGCGCGCGTTGGAAATGCGGATTCTGGTCATCATTGGGAACCTCAGTCGTCTCAGTACAGCCAACAAGCCACACTGAGCAAACTGCGATGAAAAGCCACCCTGGCACACGAATCATGATGCGAGCCTAGGATAAACGGCCGCTACGCGGAAGTGTGAAATGCGAAATGCCGACACTCGCTACTTCTGCTCCAGCCCCTGCAACAACTCCACCACCTGCTGATTCTTCGGGTCCATCGACAACACGTGCAACGCCGCTTCTTTAGCTTCAGCCGTGCGCCCCATCCGCGCCAAAATCGTCGCACGCGCGTATGGATATCGTGCCTCCGTCGAACTCACCCGTTCCGCTTGTTCGATACTCCGCACCGCGTCCTGCAACCGACCCGACTGCGAATACGCTAAACCAAGATTGTACCAACCATCTGCGAACTCCGCGTTCTTCGCCACCGCCTGTTCAAGTTCACCCGTCGCACCCTTCAAATCACCAATTTCGGCCAACGCCAATCCGAGCTTGTAATGATAGTCCGATTCATTCGGTGCCAGTCGACACGCCGCGCGCAATTGCTCGATCGCCTCTGCCGTCTTTCCATTCGCGCTCAACGCCACCGCCAATTCGTGCCGCAACGGCGCCGAATTCGTGTCCCAATCAGCCGCCTTCTGAAACCAACTCAGGGCCGTAGTAGCGTCACCATGGTCGAAGTAGTAACCGCCAAGTTGCATCGCGCCCGAAGGCTGATCCGCGTTCTCCTGTAAAAACGTAAAATACTCCCGAGCCGCCAACGAATTCGTATCCAGCAACGTCCGCAACGACTGCGCCGCTTCAATCCGCACCGCCCGAACTGGATCTCGCGACAAAATCTGCAACACCCGAATCGCCTGCTGATCCTGCTGCCCGACCAAAGGCGACAGCGCCCGAGCCGTCATCGCGCGGGGCAGGGGATCATGCGCCGTGGCGTTCTCAAAAATCTTCTTTGCCACCCTCGGTTCCGAAATCCACCGACTCAACAACGTAATCTCCGACGCTCGCCAATACCCATTCGTCTCACCCGCAATCGTGCTCAGTAGCAAATCCGCCGCGTTCATCGCACGACGACGCGCCGCAACTACCGCCCGCGCGCGCGTCCGCGTGAACCGCTGCATTCGATCGCCGTACCATTTCTCATTCGTATCAACCGCCCACTGCGCCGTTTTATCCGCATGACACTTATTGCAAGCATTCGGAATCGCCGCCTCCACCGTCAGCACCGGATCCGGAATCGTGAACCCATGATCATGCCGCGAGTGCCGCTGCATATAAGTCGTCTGCGGCATATGACAATCGACGCACAAACTGCCGCCCTTGCCCGCCGGATGATGACTATGCGCGATCGGATCAATCACCGGAGCGCGGACGGTCATGTCCGCAGTTGTCTGTATTATTTGGAGCTTGGACTTTGGAGCTTCTTTGGATCTTGAAA
>JAQGOW010000529.1 GCA_028293405.1 Verrucomicrobiales bacterium | reverse complement strand
ACACGCTTTCCTTTGGTTTATCTCCGGTGATAATGCTCTCACCGGGAAAGCTCGCATATTGATTGAGGACGAGTTGAACGAAAACCTTATCAGCGCCGCAACGCTGTGGGAGATCGGCATCAAAAATAGTCTCGGTAAATTACCGCTTTCGAAACCCTTCGGCGAACTCATCGCGCAACAACTCAGTTCAGCCGGTGACGGTTGAACACATCTCAAAAGTAGTCGGGATGCCGTTCCATCATAGAGACCCGTTCGATCGCATTCTTGCGGCGCAGTGCCTTGTGGAAGACATCGCGATTGTCAGTAATGATGCGGTTCTCGACCACTACGGCGTGAGACGCTTGTGGTGAGTGCAACCTGATCTTTATTCTTTTACTAATTTCCAGCGCCGTCACTTCGGCATCGCCCGAACAAATTCATCCGCGCGCGCGATCGACGCATTCATCTCAGCCAAAAGCTTGCTGATGTCGTCTTGAATTTTGACCGACTCGCCTTGCAACGAGGCCACCGCTTGCGCATTCAAGCTATGCTTCAGCGCGAGAACGTAATCGTGCAATTTGCCCAGCACAGGATCCATGCTGCCCCTCCGCGTCCTTCAACGCCGCAACCATCCGTTCGTAACGAATGCGCGTATCGCTCAGTTGCTCACGACTCGTCCGGCGCAGTGACTCCGTCGAAATTTGCGCGTTTTCCTTCTCCCATTCGCTGAACAAATCGTGTGCAACAGTCTCGACGTCGTTGATGCGTTTGTGGACCGCAGTGACGCGGGCAGCGGCGTCGTTGTAGTTTGATTGCAGGCTGCGATATTCCTTCTCAAGCTTGCCGCCTTCGAACCCGGTCATCTCCTTCAATCGCGTGAGCGCGTCCTTGAATTCCTGTTGCGCACCTTTCTGTTCATCGCGGGCCGCCGTAACTTTCTTCGCCAACAAATCCCGTTTGTAGACGCCGAATTTCTCATACGTTGAATACATGACATTGCGGCAACCAGTCACCGCAACGATGCCTATCAACAAAACGGCACAAAAAGACTTCATCCGCGAAAGTTGACACGAGAAGACGCCTTGGTCAATTGCCGGAGTTGGCAATAGGAGTTCAGCGGACTGCTTGCACGCACGCAGGACAATGACCGCTCGAGGCTGGGCTGACGTAGGGAATTCCCAAGGCAAGACCGCGCAGGATCAGGAGCACCCCAGCGACCAACGCAACCGTCGGCACAACACGTTTCAGCCGTAACCCAGCCAGGTTCAAGGCCGCGCCGCCAATGCCAATGGCAAGTAGCATCGGCATCGTGCTCAGCCCAAAAACCAACATATATTCCAACCCGCCCAAGGCATCGCCCGTCGACGCGCTCGCAGCACACGCGACGTAAACCAGCCCGCACGGCAACAAACCATTCAACGCGCCTAAACCGCCGATGGAAAGAAGCGTTCGTTTACGAAGCAGCACTCCAAATTTCGATCGCGCCCAGCCCACTGAACGCGCCACCGGCGATGACAGCATTGGCCTCATCGACAGAATAAAACCAAGAATAATGAGCGCGCCCGCCGCAATCGACAGCCACCGTTGCAAACCAGCGATCGCGAACGCCCGCCCAAACAATCCGAACAAAATCCCGAGCACCGCGTACGTGAGGAGACGTCCGGCGTTGTATGTAACACGGCTCACAATCCGCTGCGGCAGCGACGGCCCTGTCACCGGAACGAGCAACGCCAGCGCGCCGCACATCGCTGCGCAGTGCAGGCTACCTGCCAGTCCGAGGATAAATGCCGTCCAAAGTTGCACGTTATGAGTTCGAAATCGTGATCGGTTTCTCGATGAAATATTCCTGGCCGGAACTGGTCCAGCTCACCCGGACTTTCCAAAGGCCACCCTTCAAATCGCGAACGTCGATCTGTTGTTTGCCGTTTTGGTCGGCGGCGAGTTTGATGTTTTTGTCCTGACGGGAATCGCTTGGCCGGTAAAGTTCGATTCTGCCGAAGGCGCCTTTGCGAGAGTCGGACGGCAATTGGACGGTAAGTTTGGCGGATTGCAGGTCGTAACTCACAGCGACCTGGGCATCGACGGGACGGCTGCGTTCGACGCGATCGATCTGTTGTTGGAATTTGATCTCGGCTTCGTAGTAGTCGGTGCGGACGAGGTCGACGTGTTGTCGGGACGCGAAGACAATGAAACAAACGACGAACGCGAAGAAGGCCACGAAGTAAACAGTGATGACGATCGGCCACGGATTGCGGCGGGTGGTTTCGCGCGAAGGATTAGATGAGGAAGTGTCGTTCATATTAATGAGTGTCGCGAGGGCCGACGAAGCTGGTGTTGACGGTTTGAATCAGTTTGCCTTTGGAGAAGATTCCGACCTTCAAATCTTTTTTTCCGTCGTGTAACGCGCCAGCGGGCAGTTGGATAAGTACAGAAGTCTCAGCGAGATTTTCCTTCGGTACACGGACCGGACTGACACCCATCACTTGCAGTTCACCGGAGCCGCTCAGGAGTTTGATGTCGGCCACCATATCGCGAGAGGTCTTGTTGATCAGTTGCACCGTGTAAAGATTTTCGATTTTGCCGCCGGGTAATTGTTGAAACATTGCGCCGGGTGCGCGAAGGAAGGTCGCCTCAACGTCGCTGCGTGTGAACACAAGAATCGCGAGCACGGCCGCAAGAACAGTAACGACGGCGGCGTAGATGCCCATGCGTGGGGTGAATCGAAATTTTTCGCCCTTCTCGACGGCATTCTGCGAGGCCCACCGGATGAGCTGGCGCGGACGACCAATCTTGTCAGAGATATCGTTGCAGGCGTCGATGCACGCGGTGCAGTTCACGCACTCCATTTGGGTGCCGTTGCGAATGTCGATACCGGCGGGACAAACGGTCACACAGGAGCGGCAATCGATGCAATCGCCCAGACCTTGTTGGTGACGTTGATCGAATGTTTCGCCTTTCTTCAGGTGTTTGCGACCTTCGCCCCTACGATAGTCGTAGATGACGAGCATCGTATTTTCGTCGAGGAGCGCCGATTGGAAACGTCCGTAAGGACAAATGTAAGCGCAGGCTTGTTCGCGAAAACGCGCAAAGTTGAGGTAGAAAATTCCCGTGAACAAAATCATGAAGCCCAGGCCTTGCAAATGGTTGGCCGGATTATCGGTGACAATCACCTTCAGTTGTTCGATGCCGATGATGTAGCTCAGCAATGTGTTGCCGATAATGAATGACATCAGGACGAACACGGCGTGCTTGAGAGTTTTTTTCGCGATCGTTTTCGGAGTTGGATTTTTTGCAGCGGCGCGCTGGGCGTGATTATCGCCTTCGATCCAGTATTCGATCCGACGAAAGACCATTTCCATGAGCAAGGTTTGCGGGCAGGTCCACCCGCACCAGAGCCGACCAAACGCAGCCGTGAAAATGATGATGCTCGTGATGAAGAGCAGCATCGCCACCGCAAAAATGGCGACGTCTTGCGGCCAGAAAATGTGGCCGAGAATGACGAATTTGCGTTGGACGATGTTGAGGAGGAGAAGCGGATTTCCGTTAATCTTAATGAACGGCCCAGCGAACATGATCGCGAGCAACGCAACGCTCACGATAGAGCGCAACGAGTAGAGCTTGCCTTGCGGCTTTTTCGCGTAAACCCATTTGCGTTTGCCTTTTTGGTCGGCAGTGGCGAGGTGGTTGCGAAAATCTTTTGGGTCCAGGGGATCTAAAGAGAACTCCGCACCGCGGCCAGCACCGCGTCCCTCAACTCGAGGGACGGGTGTTGGCAATATCGTTTTCGCAACTACAGAAGGATCACTCATACACACTCGGACCTGCAGGAGCCGTTTGTTGATTCTCCGGCGGCTTCGGATTCACTGGATGCGTACCACGCAGTGTATATATGTAGCTGGCGACCGCCTGGATTTCGTTCGGTTTAAGAATGCCTTTCCAGGTCAACATACCTTTCTGCGGCACACCGTTGACGATGACCTTCAAATTATCCGCGAAGGCCGAGCCGTGGATCCAGTAATCGTCGCACAAGTTCGGACCGACCAAACCACCGGCATCAGCGCGATGGCACGGAGCGCACATGCGCATGAACACTGTTTTGCCAGTGCCAAGCACTTCGACGTCTTTGGAAGGTTCAAGCGTCGCGAGCGTTGCTTCGAATTTGGCGAGCGCCGCTGATTTGATGGCCTCACCAACCTTTGCCTCTTTCGCGTATTCCACGGCCTGCAGGTCACCGACGCGCAAGACGTGATAGTACATCATATAGATAAACGCGAACACAGTGCTTAGGATGAATAACCACACCCACCAACGCGGCAGGTTGTTGTCCAGTTCCTGAATTCCGTCGATCTCGTGGTCGAGCAATAATGGGTCCTTTTCTTCCGACATATTAATTGGCTCCTTTCGGCGTACGCGGAGCGACGTGTGCTACCTCAGCTCCATCGTCCAGCGGCATTGCGCTCATTTCGTTGAGGAAACTTTTCTTCTGCCGCCACGCCCAGATGAGCGCGCCGGTGAAAACAGACATGAACAGGCAGGCCGAAATCGTGCCAAACGATCCGATGCCGCCAACGTATTCGATGAATTTATTGATCATATGCGTTAGTTGCTGGCGGTTGCGTTTGTTGTCACAGTGGTTTTCGGCGCGGCTTTGATGTCGGTGCCGAGGCGTTGCAGGTATGCAATAACGGCGATGATTTCTTTGTCGGCATCCGCGGTGACCTGGCCGGTCTTCAAATTATTCACGACCGTTGCGGACTGCGCTTTAAGCTCAGCCAACGCTTTGGATTCGTAACCAGCGGGATACGGCACGCCGACTTTGCGCAACGCGCCGATGCGCGCAGGGAGACAATCGGTGTCTAGCTTTTGGGTCAGCAACCACGGATAACGCGGCATGATCGAACCGGGCGAAGTGCTGCGTGGGTCGTCCATGTGGTTGTAGTGCCACGCGTCCGGATAACGGCCGCCGATGCGGTGCAGATCCGGGCCGGTGCGTTTGGAACCCCACAGGAATGGATGGTCGTAAACGAATTCTCCGGCTTTGGAGTATTCGCC
>JAQGOW010000322.1 GCA_028293405.1 Verrucomicrobiales bacterium | reverse complement strand
GTCTATCTGATAGCCTAATTCGCGCAAGCGTTGGAGCTTGTAGATGAGGGCGCGACGGCTGATACCAAGCGCTTTGGCAGTTTCGGTGCGGTTGTAGTCGTGCTTTTTCAGCGTCAGCAATAACGCGGCGCGCTCAATGTCATCGAGCTTTTGTTCGTCGATGACTGGCGTCGGCGCGGGCTCCGCAGAGGTCCGAACGCGCATCGGCAAATGGTCCGGCAAAATCATTTCGCCGCGCGAAAGCAATGCGGCGCGTTCCATGGCGTTGTGCAATTCGCGGACGTTGCCGGGCCATGAATAGTTTTTCAGCAACTCGCCGACCGCCGAAGACAAACGCGAGCGGCCTTGCGTAAGTTCTTCGATGAATTTTTGCGCCAAAGCCAGAACGTCCTCCGGACGCTCGCGCAATGGCGGAATATTCATTTCAACGACGTTCAGACGGTAAAACAGATCTTCGCGGAAACGGCTTTTCTTAACTTCCTCTTCAAGGTTGCGATTGCTGGCCGCGAGGATGCGAGCATTCGAACGAATTTCCGTATTGGAACCGATGCGTTGAAAGGAGCCGTTTTGCGTCACGCGCAAAAGCTTCGCCTGAAGGCCCGGCGACATTTCGGCAATTTCATCGAGCATGATCGTGCCGCCGTTGGCTTGTTCGAATCGGCCAATGCGTTGCGCGCTCGCGCCGGTGAACGAACCTTTTTCATGACCGAACAATTCGCTTTCGAGAAGTGTTTCGGGAAGCGCAGCGCAATTTACTTTCACGAGCGGGCCGTCAGCGCGTTTGCTCCACAAATGAATGACATCAGCGACGACTTCTTTTCCAACGCCGCTTTCGCCAGTGATCAACACGCGGCTTTCGGAGGGAGCGATGAGCGCGATGTCGCGAAAGACGGATTGCATCAACGGACTTTCCGCGATGACGTGCGCCGGAAGTTCGCGTGAACCGCTGAATGCCCGCGGCGCGTTTTCAGCCAGGCCGGTCGCATGACGAACCGATGCCAGCAATTCGTCGAGGTCGATCGGCTTGGGTAAATAATTCACCGCGCCATCGCGCATCGCGTCAACAGCCTGGCGAATATCAGCGAAGGCAGTCACGAGCAAGACCGGCAGACGGGCGTGTTCCTGTCGAGCGAGACGTAAGGTTTCGATACCGGAAAGACCAGGCATACGAACATCGGAAACCATCATGTCCACCCCACCCTTGCGCAAAACGTCCAAGGCGCGTTCGCCGGATTCAACGGCAACGGTGTCGAAGCCCTGCCCGCCCAAAAAAGAATCGAGCAAGCTGCGTTGGCTCGCATCGTCATCGACGATGAGCACGCGGGGCTTTGCTGGTGATGTTTGCACGTAATCCTTCACGCCGCCGCCACTTTAACATGGTCGATGCGGAAAATCGCGCCTTTTGGTTCGTTGGGCAGATACAAAATTTCCCAACCGTGCGCGAGAATGATCTGCTGAACGACCGCCAAACCAAGACCGGTGCCTCTTTCGTTCGTCGTAAAGTACGGTTTGAAAATTTCGTTGCGATGTTCGGAGGAGACGCCGGGACCGTTATCGCGAATTTCGATGTAGGCGTCGTTCTGCGAAGTTTTGTCACAACGCACTTCGATGGTCCCACCGATGTTGGCTGCCTGAATCGCGTTGAGCACCAAATTAAATAACGCCTGACGGAGCAGTTGTTCGTCGGCCTGAATCTTCAACGGCTCCGCCGGAATTTGCAGCGTGATCTTCTTTTCCTCGATGTCGTAGTTGAGCGCGCGCACAACTTCGGACACGACAAACTGGACATCGACAACACTGCGTCGCACCTCGCGAGGTCGGGAGTAATTTATAAATTCGTTGAGCTGCGCAGTGAGGCGATCGGCTTCATTGATGATGTCGCGGGTTTTCTTCGCAATCTCCGGCGAGACGTCATCCTGTTTGCAAATGAGTTGAGCGAGTCCGCGAATAATGTTCAGTGGATTGCGCGTTTCGTGCGCGAGACCGGCGGCGGCGAGATTCATTTCCTTCAAGTGCGAGTTCAATTCGCTCGCGCGCACGAGACGAATTTGCAGTTCAGAACTTTTTGCGACGTTACGCCAGGCGAGAAAACCGCCGCCAGCTGCAAGGGTCGCAAGGAAAACAACAGTCAGGCGCATCAATAAATCGTGGAAAGTAAAAGCGCGAATCGGCTGCGTCGAAAGCACGAGAGCGAAGCTGTGCACGCCTTGTTTTTGAATCAGCGCTTTGTAATCGGCTTCGTTCATCCACGAAGGCTTGCGGAAATAATCCGGCGGACGACCACCCCAACGTTGGCCGCGTCCTTCGCCTCGTCCCTGCGCGCGACTAACGTTGGTGCCAACGTCATTGGTGTTCAGCGAGGAGGTTGGCCGGTTTGATCTGCTGAAGATTTGCCGTTGTTGAGTTTCCGGCAAGATGACGGTGATGTTCGTGTTCTCAACTGTCGAACTCATGTTCGTGCCGAGATCGACCAGGTTCATCAGCATAACATTTTCGTCGCCCCAATATTCAGTGGAGGTGTTCGACGTCTTCACCGGCAAATCCACAGGCGTGCCTGCCGCTGCAACAACATCCCCGGATTCGTTAAGAACCGCGATGCCATCAAGCTCGCCGGGCTTGACGAGCGCCTTCATCGCCGTCTCGAGTTGCTCCTTGGTAATGACGCCGAAAAACCGCCCTTGAGCACGCAACACAACTCCAAGCGTATTCGAAATGTCCTTCGCCCGATTCACGAGCGCGGCATGACCATCACGCTGGACGCGTATGTGCTCGGCAATCTGCCAGCCAACCAACCCCACCCAAACAGCAATGAGCACTCCGTAAACAAGCCAGTTGCGACGAGTGATCATTACGTATGTATAAATTAATTTTGGTTCTTTGGGGAACCCGAATCGACGGACCTGGGCGGACGTGCGACTTTGACTTCGTCTTTTTTACGATACTGCACGTTGTCGAGAAATTGATTGAGTTCCTTCTCAGTGAACGCATTTGGCTGGAGCTGCATGCGCGTAGTTTCGCTCGTGGACATCAATGCGAGTTGATGCGGCGTTTGCACAACATAAGGCGTCAGGAAAATGAGCAATTCGGTTTTCGTGTCTGACGTCACTTTATGTCGGAACAGCGCGCCGAGAATCGGAATGTCCCCGAGCAATGGAACTTTAGTGACAGTGTTCGCGCGATTGTTCTGCATCAAACCGCCGATGACGACGGTGTTTCCATCGGGCGTGACCACGACGGTGTCAGCGGCGCGAATGTCAATGACAGGCGCGTTAACGGCGCCGCTGTTCGTTGTCGCACCGGATATTTGAACCGTTGAATTCGGGTCGACCGAAGAAATCTGCGGTTTGAGAATCATTTCAACCATGCCGTCTGGCGTAATGAACGGCGTCACATCCAAGATTATCCCGACGTTTTGATAGGTGATCGCGTTGCGCTGATTACCGAACGAGTCGTAGTTAACACCTGTGATGAGCGGGACTTCCTGGCCCACAACGATGCTGGCTTTTTGGTTGTTGCGCGCGAGGATCGACGGACGCGAAAGGATTTCGACTTTGCCTTTTTGCGCAGCGGCTTTGAGCGTCACCATGTAATCCTGTCCGGTGAGCTGGGCGAAGGCACCGCCCGGGACACCTAATGAATTGGCCAAACCAAAACTGGTATTACCGCCGACAACTGAGTTCATCGACTGCTGTCCGATCACGGGCACTTGCGTGCCATTGCTCAATACATTGATGTTCGTGACCATGCCCATGAACGACCCGGTGTTGTGGACGAAACTGCCTTCAACACCCAAATCAAGCGCGTTGTTGTAAGTGACTTCCGCGAACACAACTTTAATTAACACCTGTGGCTTGGGACGATCGAGGTTCGAAATCACCTGGCTGATGTGCTCATGGGTTTCTTCGTCGGTGATCACAATGAGCCGGCGCGTTTCGGGATCGCTGGTGATGACAGCGTCGCCGATCATTGTATTGTTCGGATATTCGCGCGTGCCACTGCTGGCACTGCCGCGCGAACCGGAACTCGACGATCCTCCCGAAAACCCACTGCTGCCGCGGGATCCGCTGAAGCCCGAAGAACCGGATGAACCCGACGAACTACTGGACCGTTGCGCAAACAATGCCGGAGCAGTCGCGCAACACAGGGCCATGATGAACCAGAAACGAAAGTTCAGTTTTGGAGTCATATTGGTTTTGCTTTCTAAATTATTGTCCGCGCAGTGCGCTGTTGTTGCCGGAGCCGATGCTGAAGGTTGATCCGGTCGTGGTTTGTTGGGCAGCACTGGTTTGGCGTTGGGTCAACGCATCGCTGTTTTGTTGTTGTGTGCTGCGTTGGCTCGATGTGGTTGTCGTTTGGAATAGATCGTGCAACACGCCTTCGACCTGTTGCACATCGGCGTTTTCCAAAGAGTATACGTACACTTTTTGTTTTCGAGCCGGATTGGAATCGAGGTCCTGGATCATCTTTGCAATCTGCTCAATCATTACCTTCGAAGCGGTGACGACAACCGAACCGGTGCGGCGGTCGGCCACGGCACTGACGCGGGCCTGCTTTTTCGAACGGGCACTTTCACCTGCGCTCGCTGAAGAATTGGGTTGCGGCGGGGTGAAAAAAGAAAATCGCGGGCGATTGTTGTCGTCGGTTTTATTTTCATCACCGAACAAGTTGTTCAGCAGTTCCGCCATTTCGCCGGCGTCGGCAAATTTCAAGCGGAACACGCGCACACTGCTGACGTCCTCGACCGGTTGATCCACTTCCTTCACAACCTTCTCGATTGTGGTCATTAAATCTTCGGGGGCGCTGACGATGACAGAATTGCTGTAGTCGTCTGCTACGGCTGTCACCTTCGAGCTGCCGCCACCACCACCACCGCTGCTGCTGCCATGTTTGGAGGAATGTCGATCACTACTATCGCCACCCTCGTCACCGCCGCCGAAACGCATGCGAAAATAGTTGCGCACCGCGTCTTTGGAGGATTCGGCCGGAGATGCAAAAACGTCTTTAATGACAGCGGCCAGTGTTTTCGCATCCGCGTATTGCAACGCAAAAACGCGTATAGAGGAAATGCTAGACGAATCAAGCGCCTTGATGATTTCGGCGACCCGGTGAATTTGCGTTTGCGTGCCGGTCATGACCAAAGCGTTGCCGGCTTCGTTGGCCGTCAGGATTGCCGACTGGGGGATCAACGACGACAGGTCTTTGGCCAATTGCGAAGCATTCAACGTATGCATCGGCAAAATTTGCGTCACGATGTTGTCCGTTTTTGGAATATCATCCGGTTCAGACCCACTCATGACCGGGATGTCGCGCTTCTTCGCTTCGTCCTGTGTGATGATGGTCAACGTGCGACCATTTCGCATCGCCGCAAGACCATTCTTGCTGACGATGGTGTTGAGCAGATCGACGGCTTCCTGTTTGTTCAATGGCTGCGTGCTGATGATGTCAACTTTGCCCTTCAAATCCGCTTCGGGAACGATGATGAATCCCGCCGCGTCGCTGAGATAGTTCAGCACCGTTTCGAGCGGCACGCCACGGAAGTTAAAGCGCAGGCCGCGATCCATTTCGCCGGTCACCGCAAGTTGCGGTGGCTGAGCCGGCTTACGCTCGGGGGCTGGTTTTGCCGCCACGGGTTTCGCCGGTGCAACTTCCGCTTTTGGCGCGTCTGCCAGAGTGGCAGGTGCCGGTTGATCGTCGGCGCGCAACAGCAGAGTGCTCGCGAAAATAGAAATGATGATGAGAGATTTATTCGGGTGCTTCATTTTTTACCTCCGCTTTGCGTTTTTGCATGAGTTTCTTCAGAATATCGTTCGTTTCAGCACTCGGGGGTGCTTCGTCCGAACCATCAGATTTTTCTCCGCTCGGTGCGGCGTCCGCTTTTTCGTCCGTCGACTCAGAGGTTGCTTTCGCGATTTGCGGCGCGGGACCAGAACCCACAGCCCACTCGCCTTCGTCCACACGACGCATTTGCGTCCCAACACGCAACACCGTATCCGCACCGTTGGTAGTTGCGATGGCGACGTGGTCGAGGTCGATGTCAGTAATCGTAAAACCGGCGAGCGAATCACCGACTTTCAAAGTCTTGCGAAACAAACCGCTCGATCCGTCAAAGATCGCAAACATTCCTTTCGCATAATCAATCGTTCCCACGAGCGTGAACGTATCGACTTTCGTCGGCTTGCGTGTCGGTCCCGACGCAACGCGCCCCGAACGGTTTGCGCTAAAAATGTTTCGTTGCGCAATGATCTTGAACGACGGGAAATCAGTGCCAGTCGCCGGATTGGTCGTGCTAGTTGGCGCGGGCGCATTCGTCGACTGAACAGTGTTCGTTGTGGCCGCTTTCCCGCTGACGCTCGCTAGTACGGCGAACACGCAACCAAGCGAAAACACTTTGAACCTTAAATTTTGAACTTTGAACTTCATGCTTATTGCGCCTGATTCAAAACCAAGCCGCTGACTTGCAGCACCAGGCTCAATTGTTGACCGTTGTTATCGCGTGAGGAAATTTCAATCGAATCCACCTTCACCGCGAGCGGATCTTTTTCGGCGTCGTAGATAAATTTCGAGAGCGACTGAATATCACCGGTCGCATTCACGCGACATTCGAGCGTCGTATATTCGTC
>JAQGOW010000315.1 GCA_028293405.1 Verrucomicrobiales bacterium | reverse complement strand
GCGCAATATTATGACCTCGTGACGGCCGTGGATAAGCAGATGGGTGAAGTCTTGAAGACGCTCGATCAATGGGGAATTGCTTCCAACACCATCGTTCTCGTCACGGGCGATCATGGTCGCGGCATGCCGCGGTTCAAACGCTGGCTGTGGGACACCGGCATCCACGTGCCGTTAATTGTGCGTTGGCCAGGACAAATCAAACCGAACACCAAGACCGATGACCTCGTGAGTTTCATTGATTTCGGTCCAACAATGCTTTCCATCGCGGGCATAAATGTTCCAACGAACATGCAGGGAATTGTCTTTCTCGGCTCGAATGCAAAACCGCGCAAATACGTTTTTGCGGCGCGCGATCGCATGGACGAAACGCCGGATCGCATTCGTGCCGTGCGCGACAAACGTTATAAATACATCCGCAACTTCCATCCCGAGTTGCCTTATTCCCAACGCATCGTTTACAACGAAATGAACCCGACGATGCAAGTTTGGCGCAAATGGAATGCCGCCGGAAAACTCAATGCCACGCAGGAGTTATTTTTTGCGCCAACAAAACCAGCCGAGGAATTCTACGATTGCCAGACTGACCCTTGGGAAATCCACAACCTGATCGCGTCACCTGAATTCATGACGCCGCAGTTAAACGATAAATATCAAGAGCTTCGCATCGCAATGGACAAGTGGCTCGTCGAGACCAGGGATATGGGCGCAATTCCCGAAGTGGAACTGGTGAAACAAGGATTGGTCGAAGATCGGATTTCAGAATACGCCGAGCGGAAAGAGACCGGACCAATTCCGGCAAAGAAAAAGGGCAAGCGCAAGCAGACCTCAGAATAAAAGACGAGCGGCCGGGTCCTCCTCCACAGCCGCTCGCCTGTCGCCTCACAGGGCACGCACTCCCGGTGCGCGCCAAACTTTTATTCACCGACCGTGATCTTACGCGGTTTGACCTTTTCAGCCTTGGGCAACGTCAGCGTTAACACGCCTTGCTGCATCTTCGCGTTGATCTTCGAAGTGTCGATGGCCGGGTCCAGCTCGAACACGCGCCGGAAATCACCGGGACGCGTTTCCTGATAGAGCACTTGGGCGTTCGGCACTTCGTGGCAATCGTTGCGACGACCGAAGATCGTCAGTTCATTGTCTTCCACCGTGATTTCCAATCCATCCTTGCTCACGCCAGGCAGATCAGCTTCGACGATGTATTGCTCATCGGTCTCGACGATGTTCACACGTGGAATAAAATGTTCGCGTTCGCGTTCGTTTTGGATCGGCTGAGGCCGGACTGTTCGTTGTTCGTTATTTGCAACTGCGTTCATATTTGTGAAATCCTTTCATGTGTCCCGGCGAGCAGAGTGAACTCGCCGGGACGAATTGTTTGTTTGTTATTACTTGATGTTTACCTGGATCTGTTTGGGCTTTGCTTCTTCAGCTTTCGGCAGCACCACAGTCAAAACGCCATCTTTGTAGGTGGCGTTGATTTTCTCCGCATTCACCTTGCTCGGCAGCGAGAGCGAACGACTGAACCGGCCTTCGTAGCGTTCGGTCCGATAAACTTCGCCGGTCGTTTTCTGCTCTTCGTGTTTGCGTTCACCGGAGATGGTCAGGAAGCCTTCGTGCAATGAGATGTCGATTTCTTCCTTTTTCATCCCGGGCAGTTCGCATTTCACCGTGAAGGCGTCTTTGTCCTCGTAGAGGTCAACGCCCGGAACCCAGCCGCTGCCGAGTTGTGTTTGCGTCGGACTTTCGAAGAATTGGCCGAAAGCGCGATCAAACATGTGGTCGATTTCGTCTCGGAGCGTGGTCATCCGACGGAACGGGGTTACGGTCCAGTTTTGTTCAGGTTTTTGCCAACGTGTAAGAGTCATATACATCAGTCCCTTCTGTTGTTTAAATCTTCGAGAGACTAATAGCTTTGGACATGCCAAAGGTACCATTTTCGTGAAGCTGCTTGTAAGCATCCTGACGTCAATGGATTACGATTTTAAGAAATAATTGCCAACCATGCGTCCAGCTGTGACAGAGTTGCGCTGTGTCACAGATAATAAGGTTTATGATGTGCCAATGTGGCGCGGTCATTTAAACGGTTGTTGAACGGACAGCTTTACCGTGCCATTTTGTGGAACGTGAGTGATGCGCTCCAAGATCAGTTTGACGATGCGATGTTCGACTTCTCGCAAGGGAACGCCGACGAGGCCATCGTGAAACTCAAAAGTATTCTCGAGCGAAACCCCGATTTCTTCGATGCGCAACTCGCGCTGGGCGCTGCTTATTACGCCAAAGGTGATTTTACGACCGCAGCCGCTGAGGGACATAAAGCCGAGAAAATGCGCCCGAACGATCAACTTGTTTATACCAATCTGTCGCGGGCTTATATGAAATTGGGCGATAAGCCGACAGCGGAACATTACGCATTGCAATCGCGCATTGCATCGTGGCGTGGCAACATGAGCGCGCCGACTGCGAAGACGGAGGAGGAAAAGGAATTGGATGTGGCGAAACCACCAGCGCCGCCCTCGCCACAGCTGGCCAAAGCGCCACCGGCGAAATTTCCGGACATGCCTTGGAAGAAAAATAAAAGTGTTCAGTAATCACTAAACAGTATTCAGTGATAACAATATGAAGTCTGCTTACGAACTTGCGATGGAACGGTTGGCCAAGACGCAGCCGACGGTGAAAATTACGGCCGCGAAGAAGAAAGAGCTGGCGGAATTGGATTCTAGATATTCCGCGAAAATTGCGGAACGCGAAATCTTCCTCAAAGGCCAGTTGCAGAAGGCCGCTGAAAAAGGCGATGCCGAGGAATATCACCAGATCGAGCATCAACTCGTGCGCGATCGCAAAGCGTTCTCAGCCGAGTTGGAGGAGAAAAAGGAAAAGCTTCGAAATGCTGACGCAAAATAGATCATTTAGCGTTGCCGTCCCTCTTTTGACACCGCGACTGCGGTTTGTTACGTTTTCCATATGACGAATGCAGCCGACACCCAGAACGTCGTGAACCTTACCACGTCCGCGGCCGAAGAGATTAAGGCGAAGCTCACGCAACCGGAGAACGCCGGCAAAAATCTGCGCGTTTACGTGGAGCAGGGCGGCTGCAGCGGGATGTCCTACGGCATGGTCTTCGACGAGAAGCGCCCAGACGACACCGAATCCACTGAGTTCGGCGTCAGCGTTTTAGTTGATCCTTTTAGTGCTGATTATGTACGAGGCTCCGTTGTCGATTTCAGTGACGCGCTGACTGGCGGCGGTTTTAAAATCACCAACCCGAACGCCAAACAAAGTTGCGGGTGTGGCAAGTCGTTCGAGGCCTAAACGCCGAACTCTTGTTCCAGTTGTTCGTTTTTGTAGCACGTCTCGAGCTATCACGTATGTACGCTTATCGCTGGCATGCTGAATCGGCGTAAGAAGTCGCTCGCGACTTTGCATTGACATTTTCCGTCAGCAACCGATGCTTGCGCGGGGTCAGGAGAAATACTCGGTATTTCAGGACTTGACGGCCCCAGTTACGTGGGGCATAGACACTGACCAAAATAAAAATTTGGAGAACAAACCAATGGCAGACAAATCAATTGAGCAAAGAGTAAAAGAAATCATCGTCGAACAACTCGGCGTCAACGCAGACCAGGTCACTCCTGAAGCTAAATTCATCGAGGACCTCGGTGCCGATTCGTTGGACACGGTGGAATTGGTCATGGCATTGGAGGAAGAATTTGGTAACGAAATCCCTGACGAACA
>JAQGOW010000278.1 GCA_028293405.1 Verrucomicrobiales bacterium | reverse complement strand
TGCCGCACTCTGCGGACCATCCCAGCCCGGTCCTTTGCGCCCCTTCTGTTTCGGACGCAACGGCTCCGTCGCCAACAACACCGGCTTGTCGTGATTGTCGTCGTGGATGCTCTTTGGGAAAGGAATTTCTACGTCAGCATACAAGTTCTTGTAACGCTCTGGCGGCGTGAACGGGCCGTGGGTGGCTTTATGTCCAACATACAACAAGAACGGTTTGTCGTGCGGCTTATTGATAAAAG
This sequence comes from Verrucomicrobiales bacterium, assembly GCA_028293405.1. Classification (GTDB taxonomy): domain Bacteria; phylum Verrucomicrobiota; class Verrucomicrobiia; order Limisphaerales; family Palsa-1400; genus JAICXV01. Next base: position 2,911 of record JAQGOW010000278.1, on the reverse strand, counting down.
CCACCGCGTTGCTGTTCAGGATGTCGGTAATGTAACCCGGCACCTTCTTACGTTCACCGTCGATGTTCAAAACAGGATCGTTATAAACGCCCTGACCTTTGAAACTGAGCCAATGATCCATTCCCGGTCGCGGCGTGTCGTCGTTGCCCATGTGCCATTTGCCGACGTAAGCCGTTTCGTAACCGGAGTCGTGCAACAACTTCGGAAAGGTGACCAGCTTATGACTCAATTCACTGTGGTCCGCGTTGTCGATAATTCCGTGACGATGCGGATATTGGCCGGTGAGAAAACTTCCACGACTGGGCGAACAAAGCGGAATCGAAACGAAGAAGTTTTTGAACAATGCGCCTTCATTGGCGATGCGGTCGATATTCGGCGTCTTCGCCACCGGACTGCCCATACAACTGAACGCATCCCACCGGATGTCATCGACGAGAATGAAAACAATGTTCGGACGCGACTGCTCGGCAGCGTTTGCGGAACTGCGAACGAAACCCGTAGCGATCAATAGAAGTGCAACGACGCGTATCAGGAATGTCATGTCTCTCCAGACTGGAGTTTAACGAAGCTGGTTACAAGACCACGAAATCACCGCGTTCGTGTGATAACCAATCCGGGTGGTGGTGAAGCAATAATTTTCCGCTCGGCCTGCATCGGCGTGAGATGGTTTTTGTTCATCTCATTTACAATGAGGCCGGTAATAAATGCGGTCGAGACGGATGTCCCCTGCATCACCCATGTCTGGCCGTTCAGTGAAATGAAAGATGTGCCCGGCGCGATCACGTCCACAAACGAACCCGAGTTTGCGTAGGGATCGATTTGTCCACGCGTGCCTGCGGTAATCGCCAAGACCTCCGGCCATGCCGCCGGAAACGTGTTCGCCTTGGTTGGTTCGTTACCGGCAGCGGCAACGAACACCACGCCTTTTGCGTACGCTTCCTTGATCACTTGATGCAGAAGTTCGCTTTCGCCGGCTCCGCCCAAACTCAAATTAATCGGGTTTGCGCCCGCATTCACGGCGGCGATGATCCCCTGGGTTACCTCAAACGTGCTCGTCCTTTCACCCGATCCATACACATCGAAGTTCATGACTTTGCTGGGATGATCGGCCATTGTTTGCAGCATCGTTTCAAACATGCCGGTTCCATGCATCGGCGAATCTCCCGAAAGGTCCGCCTGGCCCGCAAGGCTCATTCCGGGAAGTAAATACATATCCAGATTCCCCTGCGACTGCACCGCTGTATCGACCAATCCGACAAACTCTTTACCTTCAGGCATAACTTTCGGATTAACCCCTAACACATTCGACTTCGCCGTCATCTCACTCGGCGTCGGGCGATCTACGGCGTAATTCGACTCAATTGCGCCAACATCACTGTTCCCCGCTAACATCTGCCGCGCTGCGTTTGCGGCCGCTTCGTCCTCAAACTCGAGGCGATACAACCGCAGCTTATCGCTGCGATTTGTTATTTTCGCGTGCAACTTCGCCGCGAGTTCCTCACTGGACATTTTCGCGTCGCGCTTGAGTTGAATCACCAATTCGTTCGGGAGGCGCGCGCTTTTTTTCTTCTCGTTGGGTTTGGTCGCTTTGACCAATTGCGTCGCTGAATGCGCATCGGTTCGATACACGTAAAGCTGAGAAATGCCGTTCGTATCTTTGCGCGCGTAATTGATATTCCCCAACATGCGCCGCAATGCTTCGTCTGAAGTTAGGTTCTTAAATTTTACCGAAACGGTGGCCTTCGTTCCCGGCTCGACGAAAACCTGCCAACCGGTCGCACTTGCGATTTTTTCCAACAGATCAGTGAGCTTCCAATTATCAATCGAAGCATCGACGCGATCTTGCGATTTCTTCCAATCGAGAGAATCGCCGCGCAAAGCGGGTGCCGCGAACAAAGCAAACACGACGCAGATGCAACATGCGCTTCGAAGCAGGCGGGTGAGGTTAGACAAAATCATGTGCGCGTTTTCTCGCTGGCCCGAGCATACCGTGCGCCGCATTTGACTGCAATGCTAACGGCGCAACCGATAGTAGCTCATGCCACTCGGAGAATTGACGCTCAATCGGTAGGAATTGTTCGAAATTACTACGCCGCTGGTGATTGGCGTCCATGCAATCGGCGGAGATAAACTCGGCGTCGACTCCAACGTAAAGCCGTTCGGATACAAGGGCCACGTGATCCCCACTGTGCCGCTCTGGTTGCTGATGCTTAGCGGGATGACAAAACTCTCAAATGCCAACGCATACGTCTCCGTGTTGCTGATGCTCTTCGTGCCGCTATTTTTCAACACCTGCAAGTCGTATCGGCCGGCTGGCAGCGACGGTATATATATATGCTCCACGTTATCCACGCGACTCGTACTCAGCGCGATTTGCGCGCCGTCCGAGGTCCGATACAAAAACAAGTCGAGGTCATTGATAGATGTGCTGCTCAGTGGCCGATTCCAGACCAGGGTCGCCGTCAGTGTGTAAGTTCCGTCCGTCGCGGGTAAATTGAAGTAGTAGTGCGCCACGCTGTCTTGCACGGGCAATGTCGTGATCGTCGAAAAATCCCAACCAACCATCGAACTCTCATTTCCTTGATTTGAACCTGGTGGATGCGCTGCTCCCGTGCCGACAGTGGTTGTTTCAATCAGCCGACGTTGTCCAAACGTCATCTGCTTGTACGAATTAAAAATATTGAGCACGCCCGCACCCGTGCCGTGCGTTGCGTCGACCGGCATTGAAGCCGTGTGCGTCCAATTACTGGGCTTCACCGCTCCATTCATTAACAGCGCTTTGACCGTCCGAATATCAGACGCGCCCGCAACGTTCGTGCCGGCATCCCCTCGCGCTGCAGCTTGTAACAAAATCGTCGCGCCGCCGCTCACGTACGGCGCGGAAAAACTCGTCTCCTGTCCAGGCGCGCAT
>JAQGOW010000265.1 GCA_028293405.1 Verrucomicrobiales bacterium | reverse complement strand
TCGCGTCGAAATGTTGGAAGTGATGATCAACGCGCGGCATAAGGAATCACTCACCCGTGCTCGTGGAGCAATCGAGCGAAGCGCTACCGGTTTGCGCGTGGATTCCGGCTTGGAAGTGATCGCCCTGGAACTGCGCGAAGCGACGAATGCCGTTGGTGAAATCGTCGGCAAAACGACCACAGAAGATTTGCTCGACTCAATTTTCAGCCAATTTTGCATCGGCAAATAATGCGCCGCATTGACAGCTTCAAAGTGCAGTGACACCCTCGTGCCAGTCACAACCATGCGGATTCGTTTTTCAACCGCACAAAGCGCGATGAATGCAAAAAAGTGCATTTCAGCGTTCGTTATCTTTGGTTTGTTCACCGTAAGATTTTCTTTGCTCGCGGAAGTTGGTTACGGCCCGCAAATTTCGGTTCCACGCGAAACCAAACCGGCAGTTTCCAAAGCCCACAATTGGATCGATCAAACGCGGGACGAAGCTTTCAAAAAAAGTCGTGGTTGTCTGGAGTGCCACGCTGGCTCCGAAGACATGCACAAGTCGCCGAACGTCGTTCTTGGCTGCACCGATTGTCACGGCGGCAATGCCACGCCCGGGCTGACCCAACGCAAAGCGCACGTGTCGCCGCGCAATTCCATTTTTTGGGAAAGCTCGGCAAATCCGAATGAGTCTTCGGTGCTGCTCAATCACGAATCGGCAGAGTTCATTCGGTTTGTAAATCCCGGTGACTTGCGTGTCGCCGACCAGGCTTGCGGAGTTTGTCACGACGAAGTGATTCGTCGCGTGGACCACAGCATGATGAACCACGGCGCGATGCTTTGGGGTGCGGCGCTATATAATAATGGTGCCGTTCCGTTTAAGAATTATCGGTACGGGCAAGCTTATGGACTCGATGGCGCGCCGCTTAAATTGACTAATCTCACCCCAGTGACTACTGAGGAAACCCGCGCCCACGGGATTCTGCCGTTCCTCGAGCCGCTGCCAAAATTCGAAGTTGGGCAACCGAGTAACATTCTGCGCATTTTCGAAAAAGGTGGTGAAAAGCAAAACACTCTTGGGATCCCGAATCCGGAAGAAGCACCCGGCAAACCCGCGCGACGTCTTTCCCAACGCGGCCTCGGCACGCTCAATCGCATTGATCCGGTTTTCCTGAATCTGCAAAAAACGCGCCTGCACGATCCCCTGCTCGGCTTCATGGGTTCGAATGATCATCCGGGCGACTATCGTTCCAGCGGTTGCACGGCGTGCCACGTTGTTTACGCGAATGATCGGTCGCCCTCGCAATCGAGTTGGTACAGCAAATACGGCAATCAAGGCCTGAGCTTCACCGCCGATAAACAGATTTCAAAACACGAGCGCGGCCACCCGATCAAACATCAATTCACGCGAAGCATTCCGACGAGCCAATGCATGACCTGCCACATGCACCAGGGCAACTTGTTCGTGAATCCGTATCTCGGTTACACGTGGTGGGACCAGGAAACTGATGGCGAATTCATGTATCCCAAGCAGCAAAAGAATCCGACTGAGAAGGAAACGTTCGAATCGCTGCGCAAAAACCCGGAAGCAGCGGCCGCGCGCGGGTTATGGGGCGATCTGGATTTTCTCGAGCGCGTTGCCGAGTTGAATCCGAAGCTGAAACAAACACAATTTGCCGATTATCACGGTCACGGCTGGATCTTCCGCGCTGTGTTGAAGCATGACCGCAAAGGCAATCTGCTCGATTTAAACGACAAAATCATTCCGCAGGACGATGCCCATAAGTTTTCGAAAGCCGTTCACTTAAAGGACGCGCATCTCGCGCGCGGAATGCAATGCGTCGATTGCCATTTTGATGTCGACGTGCACGGCAACGGCAATCTCTACGGCGAGCCTCGCGCAGCAACCACGATCGAGTGCATCGATTGTCACGGCACGATTGAAAAGCGCCCAACCCTCGTAACGACCGGCAACGGCGGCAAAATTGAACTCGCGAAAAGCTCCACACCTTGGGGGCCGCGTTTCATTTGGAACGGAAAAAAACTTTATCAACGTTCAATGATGAGTCCCGATGTGCGTTGGGAAGTGCCGCAGACGATCGACACGATCGATCCGACGTCCTCACACTACAATCCGAAGTCGCGCTACGCCAAAACGATTCGTCGCGATGGTAAAACGTGGGGCAACGTTCCGAACGGGGACCGCTCGTCGCGCGAGGCGATCATCGCGCACGAAAATTCGAACGTGAGTTGCCAGGTTTGTCACACGTCATGGGCAACGAGTTGTTTTGGTTGCCACTTACCGATGCGCGCAAACCAGCGCGTTGCCGCGAACAAATACGAAGGCGTCACCACTCGCAATTACACGTCCTACAATCCGCAAGTCGTGCGCGACGACGTGTTCATGCTTGGCAAAGACGCCACCTACAAAAATCACCGACTCGCGGTCATTCGTTCATCGAGCGCGGTTATTGTCGGCTCACAGAATGCGAATCGTGAATGGGTCTATTCACAGCAACAAACCGTCTCAGCAGAAGGCTACAGCGGTCAGGCGTTCAACCCGCATTTTGCCCACACTACCAGCGGTGCCGGCACCACCAAGGGCTGCACGGATTGCCATCTCTCGAGCAATAACGACAACAACGCGTGGATGACGCAACTGCTCGGCTTCGGAACGGGCACGGTAAACTTCTTCGGACGCTACGCTTACGTTGGCGAAGGAAAAGGCGGTTTGGATTCGGTCGCCTGGACCGAGCAAAATGAGCCGCAAGCCGCACTTGGCAGCCACCTGCAGAAACTCGCCTATCCGGACAATTTCGCAACGCACGTCGATGCAAATAAATCGATGCTGAAGGAAGCGTATCACCATCATGCACGCGAGATTCTCGACCTGACGTTGCGCGGCGAATACCTCTACACCGCAAACGGCGCGGATGGATTCGAAGTTTTCGATGTGGCGAACATTGATAATAAAGGCTTCTCTGAACGAATCGTCACGGCGCCCGTCTCCCCACTCGGCCAAAGAACTTGGATTCGCACGAAATATGCAACGAGCGTAACGCTCCCAAGCACGCTCGGAATCGATCCGTTGCGCGCGCGTTTGCCAGAAAATGAGGAGCAATCTATCAGTCTGATTTACGGTTTCGTTTATGTCACGGACCGTGACGAGGGATTGGTGAATGTTCTGGTCGGCACTCTCGTTGACGGCGATCCGTTGAACAATTTCTTACGCGACGACACGAACAACGTCGCGCGCTTTAACCCAGACAGAAAACTTACCGGCGCGATGCAAGCCTACATGGCCGGCAATAACCTATTTGTCGTCTGTCAGCGCGGGCTCGAAGTCGTTGATGTCAGCAATCCATTGAAGCCGAAAATTGTTGGCGAGCTTCTCTCACAACCGGTGCCCAAAGGAGGCACAGGGTTTGGCGAAGGCGTTCGTCTAAAGAATCCGAAGTCGATCGCGATCCAGTTTCGCTACGCATTTGTAACCGATGATGATGGCTTGAAAGTAATCGACATCACCGAACCGACAAAGCCAGTTTTTGTGGACACCTTTGTCCCACTCGAACACGCCGGTCGCGTTTACGCTGCTCGCACCTATGCTTACGTGGCAAACGGCCCCGAAGGTCTTGCGATTATTGATATTGAAAACCCAACGTCGCCGAAGCTGGAAACGATGTATAACGCGAATGGCGCCTTGAATGATACACGCGCCTTGCAAATTGGTTCCATCAGTGCGTCTGAATTTGCTTTAGTTGCAGACGGTAAAAACGGTTTACGCGTTCTCCAGTTGATCTCGCCAGAAAACGTCGCTGAGCACTCTGGCTTCAGCCCAAAACCGAATCCCAAACTCATCGCCACGTTTCCGACAAAAGAACCTGCCGTCGCAGTTTCGCGCGGATTAGATCGCGATCGTGTGGTGGACGAGAGCGGCAATCAAACCGTTGTCTTCGGACGCCGCGGATCGCGTCCTTTCCATGTTGATGAGATGCAAGCTTTCTACAAGCACGGAAGTGGGGAGGTTTACCAAGTTGATGATGTTGTTGCGACAGACGGTAATCTACAAACGCGCAACGGCAAATCGCTTGCCGAACCGCTAGCCTTCACAAGGGACTCTCAACCGGCGACGGATAGGCCATCGCAAGAACGTTTGATTCGTCGCGGTGGCGAACACCAATAATTACCGCTTCGCTTCCTTAACAATGCTGCAAAGGTATTCGCGATACTCGCAATTCGGCATCTTCGTCGCGATATCATCGAGTTGTTCAAGCGTGATGAATCCCTGACGGAACGCGGCTTCTTCAGGACAGCCGATTTTAATCCCCTGCCGCTTCTCGATTGTCTGCACGTAAGCCGAAGCATCATGCAAGCTGCTGCTCGTGCCGGCATCGAGCCATGCAAAACCGCGACTCAGACGATGCACGCGCAATTGTTTGCGATTGAGATAGGCGACATTGATGTCGGTGATCTCCAACTCGCCGCGCGCGGAAGGCTTCAAGTTGCGCGTAATATCCAGAACTTCATTGTCGTAAATGTAAAGGCCGGGAACCGCAAAATGGCTTTTCGGAACCTTCGGTTTTTCTTCAATGGAGATCGCCTGCCCTTTTTCGTCGAATTCAACAACGCCGTAGCGTTCCGGGTCATGGACCTGGTAACCGAAGATTGTCGCGCCGGATTTAAACTCAGCAAACGCCCGTTTGAAGCTGTCGCCGCCGTAGAAAATATTGTCGCCAAGAATCAGTGTGACCGCATCTTTGCCAACGAAACTGTCCGCAATCAGAAATGCCTGACCGATGCCGGCCGGCTTAGCTTGTTCGCGATAATCAATCGAAAGCCCCCATTCTTTGCCGTTACCAAGCAATTGCCGAAAGCGCGGCAAGTCGTGCGGCGTCGAAATCAGGCAGAACTCGCGAATCCCACTTTCGATCAACGTGGTCAACGGATAGTAGACCATCGGCTTGTCGTAGACCGGCTGAAGCTGTTTGCTCGCAACCAATGTCAGCGGAAACAAACGAGATCCGGCGCCGCCTGCTAGAATGATGCCTTTCATTAGCGCGCCACCTTAACCGATACATTGGTCAAACCAAAGTCGAAACTCGCTAAGGTCGAAGTTCGCCCAGGCGCACGTATAAGTTTTTTCCGGGGCACCGCGTTTTTGCGTAGTCCTTATGCGAGCGTATTTTTTCGGCTGGAACGTGATACTTATTTGCGAGCCACGCCACTAACTGGCGCGTTGCTTTAAATTGCTCAGGTGTCGGCTGCTCCTCTTCGAAATTGCCTTCCAAAGTTACAAGAATGTGGCCGGTCGGATCGTATTCCGTATTAGTATCGCCAACAGAATCGATGTCGCGGCCTTCACCGATATCACCGTTACACGCGACGTAAAAATGATACGGCACATCAGGCCAGGCTGGTTTCTTTTTGCCGCCAGCCAACTCGCCTTCGTGCTGCGAAAACTTCTGCAGGCTTTGAAGTTTCTGCGCGAGCGACACGTTCGGCTTCTGCTTCGTGGCGGTGTGATGAATCGTGATGAAAGTCGCAGTGTGCTCTTTCATCTTTCCAACAGCGTCAGCCGCCTTCCACTCTTTGCGCGTAAGAATCTTCGGAGCGCTTTGCAAATTTTGAGTTGGCTCATCAGCGTGGCAAAAACCGGCAATCAAAACGAAAATCAACAAACGCAGCATGTACCGATGATGCGACTGGCCCACCAATCATTGCAACAGTTTGGTTTCTTCTCGCATCAACCGGTCGGATTCTGAATCCTATTCAACGATGCATTTGGCGCACCTCAGGCTTCGCGACTTCCGCAATTATGCGCGGATGGACGTCGATTTTTCGCCTGGGTTCCACCTGCTCCTTGGCGACAACGCGCAGGGGAAGACCAACATCCTCGAAGCAATTTATCTACTCGCCACCCTGCGTTCGTTTCGCGGCGTCGGCAGCGCTCAAATCGTGCGGCATGCGCAAAAAGGATATTTCGTCGGCGCGCGCGTGGTCTCACAGACACAGCATGACATCAAATTGTTCTGGTCGTCGACCGAACGCCGCCTGACAAAAGACAACCAGCCGATTCGCAAACTCAGCGACTATTTTGGCCTCGTCCGCGCCGTCGTGTTTTGTACCGAAGACTTGCAGTTGGTCAAAGGCACCAGCCGCATTCGTCGTCGGTTTGTGGATTTGCTTCTAGCGCAAACCCACCCTGTTTATCTGCCGCTCCTGCAACGTTACGCCGCTGCGTTGCGTTCACGAAATGCGTTGTTGCGGCAACGAAACGAGAAAGCGCTTGAAGCGTTCACTCGCGAACTGGTCGATACAGGAAATCAACTGATTCGGTTCCGTCGCGAACTTCTCCCACAAATCGCTCCACTCGCCAAGCAATGCTACGAACGCATCTCCGGCGCTTCCGAGCAATTCGAAGTTACCTACGATCCCGCAGTTAAACGCGATTTCGCCGCTGAACTTGCAGCCAATCGCGACCGCGAACTCGCTATGCGCATCACGTTAATTGGTCCGCATCGCGACGACTTGCAACTGCGTTTGGATAACAAGTCTGCCGCAAAATTTGCAAGCGAGGGCCAGAAGCGTTCCATCGCAATCGCCTTGAAGATGACCCAGGCCGAGCACCTCACCACGATTCATGGTGCACCGCCAATTTTGCTGATCGACGACATCATGGGCGAACTGGACGCGCGCCGTCGCGCCGCCTTCCTGCCCTTGCTCAACCGCGCTCAACACGCGCGCAGCCAGGTGTTCATGACCTGCACCGAAGAAAATTGGCCACGCGAACTCGGCCGCGACCTGCAAAGGTGGGAAGTCGTCAAAGGGGAGCTGCGGCCCAAAAAATAAGCGGATTCCGCAGATGAACTGTCATCAGCGAAATCCGCGTAAATCCGTCGTCAAATAATCTTAAACGCCTGAAGCGCGACGCGCTTCTTTTCCGCGCGTGCTGTGATTGCGCGCTTTAAATTTGCTGTGGCGCTTGCGCAATTGCTGTTCGAGTTTCTTCGTCACCAAATCAATTGCGGCATAAAGATCACTCTCGCGATCTTCGGCAAAAATGTCAGGCCCGGGAACGGACAAACGAACCGAACAGGCAAACTTGCGCTCAGGAACCTTGAGGTGGTCGGTTTCCAACGTGACACGCGCCGCCGTCACGTACTTATCCATGTGATCGATCTTTTCCAAACGTGACAGCAAGTGATCTTCGATCGCCTTGGTGAGTGTCAAGTTGTGGGTGGAAAGAATGAACTTCATGCCAAGACCATGGCCCAATATCAGGTAAATTGCCAGTCAATACCTGCTGATATGTCAACGAATGTTGCCTAGTCCACAGCCTTCTCCAATAACGCGCGGTATGTCTGACGGGCGTGCTCGTAAGCGGCTTTCGCGTCACCCATCTCATCGGGTTTGATGAATTGTTGCTTCTGCGACCAACACTGCTCCACGCCTTTCGCGCACCACTCGATGCTGCTGCGCCGCGGCGCGAACGGCTTTCCCGCGACTGAAATCCAAATTGGATTACTGTGCGACGACGGCAAAATTCGCAACGTCACCCAACAACTCTCGGTCACCTGCAGCGGATAGGAAATTTCGTGAACGTCGCCGTCCGCGTCCACGTTTGTGGTCGCGACCACCTTACCATTCACCACAAACTCCAACGGAACGGCGCGCGTATTCCCAATTCTCGCTCGTTCCAAATGCCAGAACGGTTTCTTATCAACCGCGAGTCCACGAATGGTTTCATTCGCGGCTACCGGTAAATACGCCGCAACTTTTGCCGTCGCTCGGACTGCCCTCGGTTTGTCCAATGGAAAGTCGTAATCCATCTCACCGACGCCGCGTTCCTCGATGGCGAAGTCCATGATGTGGCTGCGCCCGTCGCTCGCGTATGAACGGCCATTACGAATGCCTTCACACCATTGGTCGTAATCCACTTTGTCGAACAACTTCACGTAGGAACGGCCCATTCCAACGCGCTCATCCGAGATGCATGGAAAATCCGTCTCGCCACTGCAACGCGTGTGAAACCCGGCATTCAACGCGTGATACCACATCGTCAATTCCCATGGATACGGCGTGTCCATTAACGAAATAAAATCAACGGCGGGAACAAGTTTTCCCCGCGCATCCGGCACCTCGTGCGTGACGTCGACAACATACTCATTCGCACCAATACCGTTGTAAGCTGGCACTTGCAAACTGGGGACGTCCGACCCGGCAACCTTCAGGCCATAACCGGAATGCGCCGGACCACAAACGGCATTTTGCTTTTTCGCCCATCTCAAAACATTTAATCCAAGAGTAGGCCAGTTTTTTGTCGACGTGGACCCGGGATAGCGTTGGTCTTTCAATCGCAGCAGGCAAAGGTGGCCCGACCGGTCAGAACCAAAACCCGAGACCTCGAGATCGTAGCGCAGCAAGTATGGATATTTCGAAACGCTATCGACGCTTCCGCAGAAGAATTGCTTTTGAAAATCGAATCCCGAGCCCCACGTGAGATTACAACCAATCTTCAAATCTTCCCCGAGACATTGACGCATCATGTCGGCGGGGAACACGCCTTCAGTCGGTTTCGAATAATGCGCGCAACCCGCGGCATGGATGTGATGATCACCCGAAATCCAGCCAAACAGCGACGGATCAATCCAGCGCCTCACTGTGAACACAGCGATCTGCGGTTGATTCTGCACGACGAGCATGCTGTCCTGCACGAGCGATTCCGGTCCTCGCGAAAATTGCACCGAATAAACGCCGGCGGGCAATTTCAACACCTCACCATTGCTGCGATAGATTTGTTTTTGAAACGCAAAATCTGGCGCCAGCCGTTTTGCTTGGGACGGAAAAAATCGCCCTGACTGATCCCGAATGACCAAACATCCCGTCGTCGGTTTGTTCATTTCATCCAAAATGCGCAACGTGATCGGCTGCGATGGCAAACAGTTGAACAATACATCAGCCTCGCTTCGCCCACCTACGTCTTCGGTACCCTGCCCCACGTTGAACAAAAACTTCGCTTCGCGTTTACCAACATCGCGGCTGTAAAGCGACACGATGCGATACTCCAAACGAAGCCCGCTCAGGTTCGTCTGCATCGGCGCTGATTCCGCGAGGAGCAAATCGAGCCATCGATTTTGCACATCGGCTTTAGGCGAGTTCGCCAGCCAATTTGCGTTTGGACTGTCGATGTTGAGCCTGGCCGTAACTCCAGCATCGTTCCTCACCTTAACCAAAAACTGACGCCAACCGCCTTCAAACAATTCTGCTTTAGCCGGACTAATCGTCACCTTCACCCGCGATTCAGGATTGATCTCCACGAAAAACAAACACTGCGCATCGAGCAGTTGTTGGATTTTCGTGCTCGCATCTGGGGCCTTCATGGCAGCGAACAAAGCCGCCGTTGTTTTTTCGTCGAATGGCGAACCAAGCATTTCCATCGCTTCCCCAATTCGCCGGACCTGCGCAATCAGCGGTTGCGGTTCGACATTGTCCAGGATGGGAATGCTCGCGGCGTGCGCAGAAATCGCGCAGAACAGAACCAACAAACCTCTTTTGAATATAGCGTGCAAATCGACGGAGGTTATTCCTTCGTGATGGTCTCGTCCAGATTGAGCAACACCCGCGCAACCATCGTCCATGCCGCGACCTTGTGAAGGTTCACGTCTTTAGGAGGGCTCTTGGGATCTGGCGAGGCGACTTCAAGGGCAGTCGTGGTTCGGTCTTCAAAATAACCAGCCTGGTCGTGCAGCAACTCTAAAACATTCTGTCTTTCGCCTTCACTCGGCTTACGACCGGTGCAAAGCCGAAATGCAAAATCCGCCCGTGCATCGTCGGTCTTCCCGCCATCCTTCCAAACGCGCATGGCCAGCGCCTGTGCCGCATCGAAATAAACAGGATCATTCAACGTCGTGAGCGCCTGCAACGGTGTGTTCGAACGAATTCGCCGCGCGCACGCTTGCTCGCCGGAGGGCGAATCGAATACCGCCATGGACGGATAAGGCACTGTGCGTTTCCAGAACGTATACATCGCGCGACGATATTGGCCCGAAACTTCCCATTTCATCGATGCGCCATAGCCAAGGCCCAACACCCCGTCAGGAATGGGTGGATAAACGCTTGGCCCACCGACTTTCTCGTCCAACAAACCTGCCGCCGAGAGCGCAATGTCGCGGATAATTTCCGAGTCGACCCGCACGCGCGGCCCACGCGCCAGCAATCGATTGTATTGATCGTGTTCCCACATTTTCGGAGTAACCACCGACGATTGCCGGTAGGTCGCCGACGTCACAATCAACCGATGCATGTGCTTCATGCTCCAGCCGCTGTCCATGAATTCCGTTGCGAGCCAATCGAGCAATTCGGGATGGCTCGGTTTGTCGCCTTGCGTCCCGAAATCTTCGGCAGTCGGCACCAATCCGCGCCCGAAATATTCCTGCCACATCCGATTCACAATCACGCGCGCGAGGGTCGGATTTTTTCGATCCACCAACCAACGCGCCAACCCAAGCCGATTGCGCGGCTCGTCGGGCGTCATCGGATGTAAAATTCCCGGAACATCTGGCGTTACCGCGATGTCGGGTTTGCGCCAGTCGCCGCGTTTGAAAATGTGAGTCTCGCGCAAATCATCTTGTTTCGCGACAAGCACTAATGTTTTTGGCGCCGCTGGCCACTTCGCCTGCTCCTCGTCAATGCGCTTATTTGTGTCAGCGAAACGTTCATCCCTTAGTCGACAGAAGCTGAACAGTTCACGCTGCTGTTCCTTCGTGCGTTGCGCTTTGGGTAAATCAAGGATCTCGCGGGCATGCTTGGACAACGGATCCGCTTGCAACGCTCCCTTGCGCGTGGTCACTGCCAACCGCAATCGGCCAATGCAATGTTGGCCGCCAAACGATTGCCGCAACGTAAACGTAATTTGCGTGCCGCCATCAAACCCCAGCGGTTCTTTCGTTTCGAAAACCGCGCGACGTTCAACATTGCGGCGGCCCGGCAAATCTTCCGCACCCCATCCAATTTTGTTCGTTCCAGACATGTCCAGAGCCGCGGTCACAGGAAAACCCGCCTGCGAAAAATCCGCCGTCGCATGCTGCAGCACGACGCGGTTCGTCTTTGCCGCATCAGAAACAGGCGACGCATCGACCCGAAATTCCGACAGCACAAAATTCCCATTTGGCGCGCGACCGGGGCCATAGCCAGGAAGATTCGGGTCACGTAACGCCTCCAATCTGAAACCGGTGATGTTCGTCAAATGCGTTCGCGCTGTAATCGTGTACTCAGAAATCGGCGGGTTCGACGCCGCAGCAAGGAGCGACTTGTCTTTGAGCTTCACGAATTTCGTGCCGACCGCGCCGAAATATTTTTCGGGATCGAGCACTTCCCAATCCCCCGCGACTTCGCGCATCTGCTTTTCCCAGGCATCCATCCTTTGCTCAGTGTCTGGATACTTCGCCGCCATTTCATGTTCGACTTGCGCGATCTTTTTCAGAATCGCGTCGCGCTGACTTTGCTCCGCCGCGCTCGGCACTTCCATCTCCGGCTCGTCGTCGTTATTCAGGAACGCGAACAACTGATAATAGTCCTTTTGCGCGAGCGGGTCGTACTTGTGATTGTGGCACTGGCAACAATTTACCGTCAGCCCGAGGAACGATTTGCCCAGCGCGTCCATCCGATCGATGATGCCTTCGATGCGGAACTGTTCCGGGTCAACACCGCCCTCTTCATTGACCATCGAATTGCGCAGAAAACCCGTTGCGACTTTTTGTTCCAAAGTCGCATTGGGCAACATATCCCCAGCCAGTTGCTCCATTGCAAATTGGTCAAACGGCAAATCGCGATTAAACGCATTAATTACATAATCGCGGTAAGGCCAGATCGAGCGCGGCAGATCTTTTTCGAACCCATTCGAATCCGCATACCGCGCCACATCCAACCAATGCCGTCCCCAACGTTCGCCGTAATGCGGCGACGCCAATAAACGTTCGACTGCCTTTTGATAAGCGTCGGGACTGCGTTCCGCCACGAAATCATCCACTTCCTTTAAGCTCGGAGGCAGACCGGTAATATCCAGGTGCAGTCGGCGAATCAACGTCACTCGATCCGCTTCGGGCGACGGCGCTAACTTCTCCTGCTCCAACCGGGCAAGGACAAATCGATCAATCGCGTTGCGCACCCACTTCTTATTTTTAACCGTCGGCAACGCCGGTCTCACAGGAGCTTTGAACGACCAATGATTGCGTGCTGCTGGCGAGGTAAGCGGCGACGTTTTGCTTTCGCCAGCGAAACAGGAACTCGCGAACGCAAGTCCAAGCGCGACTATCGGCAAAACTAATTTCAGTGGCTTCATGCAATTGCAGCCCGGTGCACCAAATCAGACGGGCGACAGTGAATTTTATTCGCAACGAACAAACGAAGCAAACTCAAGCTGCTCCCAATGCAGCATTCAACTTCTGCGTTTCTTCATGCACCTCGCGTAACGCGGCAACCAATTGCGAGTTACCAATGGTCGGTGCCGCAGCCTTCATTTCCTCACGATCACCCAACCCAGAATCTTTCAAGTGTCGCAAGCGCGCCTGGATCAACCCCCGAATCTCCATCGCGTTATCAACTCCACGGAAAAACGCGGTGTGCAGATTGTGGAGTTGGTGTTGCCCTTGCTGGACCGATCCGCCGCCCGCAGTGTCCACTTTGAGGTCAGCGATTTGCAGCCAACGTTGAAGAGGTCCCTGCGAAACGGAAATATTTTGAATGTTCGCAAAATTCACCGTCATTTCCTGCACATTCACAATCCCCTCTCGCACGCGCAGACTCCGATCGGTCACGACATACCAGCGCTTTTCGTAATCCAACCGAACCATCGCCAAGCTTAGCAATTGGGTCAGAGCAAAAAAACAAAGCGCGGCCAGTTCTAAAACACCGATCACGTACACGAACGGTCCAGCGTGGTGACGCGACATGAACGTTACCACGGTCAACCCTATGACCGCCCCTCCGACAGCCAATACAAAAACGGCCGTTCTAATGCCCCAAAGCATCAGCAGATATTTGAAGTAATTCGGCGAAGCTCGAAAAATCTTTGTAGTGTGTTCGTCACCCGGCGGCGGCTCCGGTGGCAATGGAATTTTCAACAGCCTCTCGCAAACATCACAAAACGCCTTATACATTTGGGCCGCCTTTCTGTCTCGTCGCTTCGACCAATTCCCTCGTGCGCCGCAATTCATCGCGTATGCTCAGGAGCAACGCCACCGCATCCTGCCCCTGCAAATCACCCCGCACAGCGCTGGCGGCAATGACTGGCGGAGACGACACCGCCCCCTGATAACCGCGCATGCGCGTATAAAGAAAATCGCGAATCATTTCGAATTCCGCGAAGCCTTCGACGACCAACTCCGCGCCTGCCGAACCCGACGCCGTTTGAATCTCCACATTCGCGAGCCCGAGCCACCGCTGAATCAATCCCGAGCGCAGGTGAATGTCTTGAATGCGCCCATAAGTCAGATTGATCTCCTGCCGAAAAAGAAACCCCACCTTCATGAGAATTCCTTCCACATCGAACCGATATCGCAAGGAGAGATAGCGAAAATACAAAAACGGCAGCGTCACCAGAAA
>JAQGOW010000264.1 GCA_028293405.1 Verrucomicrobiales bacterium | reverse complement strand
CAGATTCGGGATGGTATTGATGCAGCAAATTCTGGCCGACGATTGAAAGTTCCAAAGCGGTGATCGGGCGCCACGCCAGGCGAGCGTCCAGTTCAGCGTAACTCGGCACAGTGCCTGCGACTGCTCCGCGGTTATTATGAATCGTGTCAATTAGGCGAAGAGCGGTTGAGAATTCGACACTATGTGGCAGATCAAAGGTGGACCGCAAAAAGACCTGGTGTTTGGGATCGGCCGTTTCGTTGAGGCCGGCGAAAACATCCACCGCATTTGGACGCACCCTGAGATGTTCTTCCAATAAATCATAGCCGAAATGCAACCGCCACCCCTCAGTCACCTGATAGTCGGAACTTAGTTCGAGACCATAGGTGTAACCTCGCAAGTTGTTTTCAAAAACCAAAGGCAAACCACCGTGTGTCGTGCCGAGGGTGCGAAGGTGATCGTACTGGTTGTAAAACAATGTTACCGAGCCGGAGATGCGTTTCGCCAGTTCACCGCGGTAGCCGAGTTCGTAAGCGATGACCGATTCGGATCGGAAATTCGAATTACTTGTGCCGAGGAACGTGCCGTATCCCGGCGCGGGCTCGAACAAATCGCGATCGTATCTTGCCGGTGTGCGAACAGCGCGCGAGACAGCCGCCCACACCATGTGGCTCGGTGTCGCATGCCATGCGAGACGGGCGCTCGGATCAAATTCGAGACCGGTATAATCGTTATGTTCGATCTTCGTGCCCAACGTGAAGAACAGGTCTTCCCGTAATTTGATTTCGTCCTGAACAAATGCGCTGAACAGATTCTGGTCGAGAACCCGCGGCTCGAAGCCGACCAACGGCGCGTCCCGCGAATCGAAATGCATGAACCGATACTCGCCTCCCCAGATAAACCGGTGACGGTCACCAATAGGAACGCGATGTTGGAAATCTATATCGTAAGTGTCGATGTCGTTGTGAAACACGCCCGGCGGAACCGCGCCGGCTGATTGGAATGGCGCACCTAGATGCGCTCGGTCGTAGTAAAGTTGCAACGAAAGATCGGAATCTTCCTGGAGTGAATGCGTCCAACGCCCCAGAAGGTTCCCGCCGCCTGCGGTTCCGACAGCGCGCGGCGTGCGCTCTCCTCCCGGAACAACGCTGGTATCCCCAGCATAGAAATCACCCTGCAATGTCAGCTTGTCACGGACTGAACGGTCGTCATCAATGCGGAAACCACCCTGCCCGCGATTCCATCCGTCCTGCGCACTGGTGCCGTCACGGAAAACTTCCTCACCGCGATCAAAATATTTTCCGTAAACGCGATAGTAGACGTTCGTCCCAAGCACGCCGCCATAACGAATCCCGGTAAAATCCTGCAACCAATTCCCGCCGCCGGCCTCAACATACAGCCCCTGCGTTTCGCGTGCGTCTTTGCTGACGATGTTGATCACGCCGTTGACCGCATTTGCGCCCCAAAGTGTGCCGCCGGGCCCGCTGACGACTTCAATACGATCGATGTCTTGCATCAAGTAATCCTGAACATTCCAAATCACGCCGGATAACAAAGGCGTGTAAAGGGTTCGCCCATCCATCAGCACAAGGAGTTTGTTCCCGACCGAGGCATTGAACCCGCGAGCGCTGATCGCCCAACTCGCCGAACTGCGCTGGGCAATATCGAGGTTGTCTGCCAATCGCAACGCTTCTGGAAAACTGGTGGCGCCGAAATGGCGGATTTCATCGCCGGTGATCACCTGCAGCGACGCGGGAGCGGTGCTGTACGGTTCGGCTTGGCGAGACACCGATGTGACCTTGAGATCCATCAGTTGATCGAGCGACAACGACTTATAAAATTCTGGCGAGCTATCGAGAACGTTGCTGGGTTGAGCAAACGCTTCGACGGCGAGCAGAAGACCGGCAAAAACGAGGCTACGGGCAGTCATGGTTTTGTCGCCGCCCATTTTGGCGATGACTTCCGTCTAAACAAGCGAGGTCGACTCAGGAATTCCCTGAATCTTATTTAGGGGGACCGTGGAGACACCTTGCACCTCCGTCCCTCTCCTCAAACGAGGAGAGGGGCGGAAAGTGTAAACCTTAATTAGTCTTTTCTTTGGCGCCTTCTTTGGAATCTTCACCGACGTTTTCCATCAGGTCGATGAGCGGCAAGAACATCGCAATAACGATGCTGCCGACGATGACAGCCAGAACGACGATCATGATGGGTTCGAGCAACGACGTCATAGCGGCGACGGCGTTGTCGACTTCCTCGTCATAGTTGTCGGCGATCTTCATCAACATTTCAGGCAGCGCGCCCGTTTGTTCACCGACGTCCACCATGCTGATGACCATGGGCGGGAAAATGTTCGAAGCTTCTAGCGGAGCGGTGATCGTTTCACCTTCTTTGACGCTCTCGTGCACCGACGCCACAGCGTTACCCACAATGACGTTGCCGGATGTTTCTTTAACAATCGTCAACGCCTGCAAAATCGGCACGCCGCTGCTGACCAGTGTGCCGAGCGTTCGTGTGAAGCGCGAAATTGCGACCTTGCTGATAACTGGACCAAGAACCGGCACGTTCAGTTTAAAACGGTCGAACAATTTACGACCGAATTTGGTCCGAATGAAAACATTGAACATGATCACGATACCAATGATGACCAGCATCGTTTGAATTATGTGGTGCTGGATCATTTCGCTGATGCCGAGCACGAACTGAGTAAAGCCGGGCAACTGGCGGCCGTTACCAAGCGTGCCTTCGAAGATTTCTTTAAATTTCGGAATAACAAACACCATCAACACGCCCATGATCGCCGTAGCGACGACCAAAACCGCGCAAGGATAGAACATGGCCGCAATGACTTTGCCTTTGATCTTCTGCGCTTTTTCCATGAACTCGGACAAGCGCTTAAGGACGACTTCAAGCACACCACCCAATTCACCGGCCTTCACCATGTTGACATAGAGGCGATTGAAAACTTTGGGATGTTGTGCGAGTGCTTCGGAAAATGTGCAACCGCCTTCGATGGAAACAGCGAGATCGCCGATGATTTTCTTGAGGTTAACGTTGCGTTCCTGTTTTGCCAAAACTCGCAATCCGCGCAACAACGGCAAACCTGCTTGAACGAGCGTCGCCAACTGACGCGTAAAGACCGTCAACACCTTCGTCTTCACGCGGCCGCTCAGGCCGGGAATACGGATGTTGAGGTTCATGCTCATTCCCTTGCCTTTGCCCGCCGGTTTGGAGCCACCTTTTTTTGCCCCAGCTGCGCCGCCAGCACCGCCCTTGTCCTCGACAACCTTCGTCGGGAAAAAACCCATTTCTTTGATGCGGCCGATGGCCTCGTTTTGCGTCGCGACGTCGAGGACACCCTTGGTTTCCTTCCCTCGCGAGTCCATGGCTACATATGAGAATCTGGGCATGTTGCCTTTCTAGTGCTCACCTTGCGGCAAGCGACCAGTTTATGTGTACTTAACTATTTCTTCAATCGTTGTATCACCGTCGAAAATGCCGCGCAGACCGTCTTCGCGCAATGTGACCATTCCGAGCTCGACTGCTTTTTGCCGCAACACAACCGTCGGTGCGCGCTCGTTAATGAGCAGGCGGATGGCTTCACTAACTTGCAGTAATTCGAAAATACCTTTTCGTCCTTTGTAACCGCTATCGTGGCAGGTCGAACAACCGCGCCCGTAGTAGAACATCTTGTCACCAATGTCGTGCGCTGAAAGGTTGAGCAACGAAAGTTGGTTTTCCGTCGGCTCAAACGGCGTGCGGCAGTTTTTACAAACCGTACGCACCAGACGTTGCGCCAGCACGGCCATGAGCGTTGAGGAAATCAGGAACGGTTCAACACCCATGTCAACCAGACGAGTAACTGCGCCAGGAGCGTCGTTGGTGTGCAGCGTGCTCAACACCAGGTGACCGGTCAGCGACGCTTGAATAGCGATCTGCGATGTTTCAAGGTCGCGCATTTCACCCAGCATGATCACGTCCGGATCTTGACGCAGGAACGCGCGGAGCGCTTTGCCGAAGGTCATCCCCACAGCGTCGTTTACGGACACCTGCATGATGCCTTCGATGTCGTATTCGACGGGATCCTCGACCGTCAGCAGTTTGGAATCGATTGTGTTGATCGTGCGCAACGCGGAATACAGCGTCGTCGTTTTACCGGAACCGGTTGGGCCGGTCACAACGAAAATCCCGTTAGGCTGCAGGATCGCTTCGTTGATATAAGTCTCGATGTTTTTCGGCAGGCCGATGTTCGCGAGGTCAAGATTAACGGCAGAACGATCGAGCACGCGCAACACGACGGATTCGCCGAATTGTGTCGGAAGACAGGAGACGCGCAAGTCGATCGGCTTGTTGCCGAAATTCATACTGATACGTCCGTCTTGCGGAAGGCGGCGTTCGGAAATGTCGAGGTTCGACATGACCTTGATACGCGAGACCACCGGCAGCGCGAGATGCTTCGGCGGCGGCGACATTTCGTAGAGAGCGCCGTCAACGCGATAACGAATTTTGAATTCGTCTTCGAACGGTTCGAAGTGAATGTCAGACGCGCGATCCTGCACCGCCTGGAAAATAACCAGGTTCACGAAACGCACGATCGGAGTTTCGTTCGCAACGGAAGTGACGTCACCGGATGCACTCGCTTCGGCAGCTTCCTTCGCCAGATCGCTATCGGCGCCGAGTTCTTTTAAAATGTCAGAAACGCTGTCCGTCGCATCGCCGTAATAGCGGCTGATCGCTTTTTCAATTTCCTTCGGATGCGCGACGACTGGAATGATTTCCTTGCGGACAACAAACGAGAGTTCGTCGAGGATTGCCGGATTCAACGGATCAGCAAGGGCGACCTGGATCGTTGAATCGAACGCAGCAATCGGCATGCAACGATACATACGCGCTGCATCGGGAGGCACAGACTTGACCGCATCCTCCGGAATTTCGCCAATCGTCACCACCTCGGTGCCGAGGTGATTGGCGATGA
>JAQGOW010000251.1 GCA_028293405.1 Verrucomicrobiales bacterium | reverse complement strand
GCAAATCATGCATTTCCCAAAATCGGTTTTGCATTCCGGCAGCTTCTGCGGCCAGGGAGGCGTGCATCGCATGCTGGTGAATGGCAAATGGAAAATGCCGGAAGATGACGCGCAAATGTTTCCCGTTTTCCTCCTCAATTTGCTTGAGCGGACCAGCTAGTCCGCCACACGGGGGACACTGAAAATCACCGAATTCTTCCAAAGTCACCGGTGCGTCGGCCGGGCCGCGGACGTGTGCGGATTTTGTGTCGCCCGTTAACTGGGATTCTTTTGGAATGGTCAGAGCGACGGGGCGATGGCTGCGATAAAGAATGACGCCTCCACTCACCGTGGCGAGGGCCACGAACCCAACAATGAGGAATGGAAGATATCGCTTCATTCAGCAAATGCTCCGCAATCTGGCAGGATCGTAAAAGCTACGGGTAAAACGGTTCGGGTGTCGATTGCAACTTACGAATTGCCGCCTGAAACGCAGGTGCAATTCGCTATTGTTCCGATCCTGGCCAGTTATGGCGTGAGCATCAAAGACCCGAACCGACTTTCGCCTTTGTTTGATTTACGTCGGATCCGCTGATGTTGCCGTCAATGTCAACGTCCTTACGGTAGTTAGAGTCGGCACTAACAGATGCACCAACTTTGGCTTTGACCACGTTCACGTCGGAACCACTGACATTCCGATCCGAGTCGACGTCGCCCAGGAGGATACCCATGGGAATGCTTACATTTCCGGTGTTTGGCCCTTGGGTCACGCCATTGAGGTTAATCGCGAGTGTTTGTTGGTTGGCGACGTTTGTGAGATTGATGGTGACATCACTTCCAGTGATGATGGGCGTACTTAAGACTTCGGCGGTTTTGTTAGGTCCGGGCGTCACTGTAACGCTGGAGATTGTGACCGGAGCCTCAAACGTAACAATGACCTGATGATCAGCCGGAGCGCCGGGCGTGCCGCCTTTAATGCGACATTCAATTCCCGGGTTGCCGCTCAGAGGCAGATCAATGTCTCTGTTGCCCACTCCATTCCCATGGGTCTTGCGGGAAACCGCGCCCCTTACGCCGATTCCGTTCGCCAGGCAGGGCGAATTGCCATTTACGAGATAGGTAGACGCTGGGAAGCTGTTATCCGTCTGCGCTTTCACGAACGTGTGATCGACGAAAGCGTTCGAACGCTCCGCTCGTTCCGGATTATTTGGATCATCTCCAGTGAGGGTTCGGCCATTCACGCCGCCAAGCAACGTGCCCGGAGCGGGATTACCGAATGCCGATTTCGGCGCGATAATTGTGATGGTACCGTCTGGCTGGAAGCCACTCGAGGCATCCGGCGTTCCATGTTTTGTCTCGGTGATTACGAACACGCCCGGAGCGCCGGCATCTGCGAGTGTGCCGTATTCAAATGTGACCGCGCTGGCGGCGTTTGTGTTCATGCCGACATAGAATTGTTGTGCAGTATCACTTCCGGCAACGGCTTGGGCCGCGTACGAATTCCAAACGATTCTCCACCTGCTGTTAGGCGGCAGCGTCCCGAGGCTTTTCACCTTCATTTTGAACAGCAAATTACTGGTTCCGGGCGGTTCCCCGACAGCAACGTAATCGATGAGAAGCGCTGGGGGCGTGTTAGCCTGCAGATTTGCCTCCGGATTGCCTGGCTCATTGCGATGGATGAGGAGGCCATTGCACGTTGTTCCGGGGTAGGGCAGGGCTACTTCGTTATTTCCGCACGACGTGCCTCCAGTGCTAACAGCGAGTACCTTGTAATAGTAAGTTTGAGTATCATTGGACGCGAGAAGATCGGTATAAGCGCCGCCAATTTGCCCGCCGGAGACCGTCGTAAACAACGTTTCCGATCCCGGTGCGATACCGCGCAAAATCTGGTAGCTGTTAATCATTAGATTACCGGTATCGGCCTCGGACCATTGGAGATTCACAATGTTGGCGTTTCGGCGGGCGGTCACGAAAGGCATCCCAGGCCGCGACGTCTGAGTAGCTGGATCATTCGCTGCAAACATCCGCCGTCCGCTGGATTGTCGCGCGATCGCCGCGGTTGACGTGTAGGCGTTGCCCTGCATTGGCAAAGTCTCTCCTCCGCTGATCGGCGCTTGAACGCAGTTTCCGCCTTCGCATCCATTCACATATCCCACTTCAAGCCGGCCGTTTTTATCGATCGTCACGTCAAAAAAATCGAGCAAGTTGCGGCAAATATTGGCGCCCCCTTTCGCCCAAATGCAGCCACGCTGGACCGGCGCGTTCGGCGTTAAATCTGTGGTCGCCCAATGACTGCCGCCATCAAAGGTGGTTGCGATATAAAGATGCCAGACGCCTTTGAAATCCGGCTGGAGCGCATCTCCCGCGGTTGTTGTTCCGAGAAACGCGACGGCTGCGCGACCGGCATCGCCTGCCGTTGCAGCTGGGTATCGAATATTTTTTAGCCCGTAAACAGCGGCGACATCCGCGAGATTTTGCCAGCTCTGTCCATGATCGTCAGAAGTTAAAACCGCGGTGGCAGTGTCGTTATTGGCGATCGCAAAGTAGACGCGGCCATTTGCGTCAATTGAAACCGCGGGGTCTTGAAAGCTTGCCGACGGCGCGGCGGAGACTACTCCGTTCTGGGCATGCCGGATTGTCCACGTCATGCCATTGTCTTCGGACACAATCACGCTGCCGACGCCGTCACAGGTATTGAATGGCACATAAACCGTTCCATCCTTGGGCGACACTTTGACGTGGCCATGCAAACCGCCACAGACATTGACGGGTGGTGTTGTTAGAGGGACCGAAGGACCAAAGGTCAATCCACCATCATCGCTTCTGGAGCATAACGATGGCGGCCCGCTGTTAGGCACACCTTCCTGCGAACAATAATAGACGGCGTGAGGATAAGCCGGCGAAGGGGGATTCAAATTCAGCGGGTCGTGAAAACGGCCGCTGCCAATCGATTCGTGATCCACGCCGGAGGCAAGCCCACTTCCCTGCGTCGGAACCCAGGTGCTGCCGTCATTGTCAGTGTAAGATGTTTTGCATGTTGGGGTCAGCAGGGTCAGCTCGCCGGTGAACGAACGCCCCAGCGGAGAATCGGTGAAACCGATCGGGTCAGAATCGACCGCTATTTGTGTCGGCGCCGCACGGTTGGCCCAGGTTGAAGATAATCCGTTAGCCGGACAGGTATCATCGAATTTCACAAAAAGTGTCTCGAGTCCGGAATAAAAGATCGTGGTGTCGGTGAGCCAGTTATTGCCGATGGAAGGCTCGCCCGCATTGCGGCCCATGTACTCAACGGAGTTAGCCTGCTGACCAGCTTCGGTAGTTTTGACCGGAGTCAGAACACCTGGCGCGTTGAAGTTCTCGAACCCGATTTTGGGACCGCTGTCCTGGGCTGCGGGTGGAATAACCGAGGCCTTGGGAGGCGGCAAGCCGCCGATTGGACCGGTATCATCTGTGGTAAACGTTCCGTTATAATCAAACGGCGCTGTTTGTGGCACCGCGCCCGGATTCGGAGTTTCGCAAACCTGAACCTGATACTCGCCCGGAGGAACGCCGCCGCCGGGCTGATAAAGCAACGCTTCCGAAGAAACGCCCGTATCCTCGGGGCCAGCTACCAGAACCGGACTGGGATCCGAGCCGTATAACAGACTTACGGTTAAGTCGTTGCTCGGGACGGTCGCACTCACTTGGACGATGATTCGAACCTGAGGGGTAAGGACCGTGAAATGGTGCCGCGCCGTGGCACATGGATAAGCGTGAGGGTCGTAAGTTCCCATAAACGGTTGCGGAACGCTTGCATTGGGGCTGGCCGGAACAGAAACCGACCGTGACCGGTTGCGGTTTCCGCCATAAATAGTGGCCATGGCAAGCAGAGTGAGGCCGGCGACAATAAATGGGATAGCAGCGATAACGCGACCGTTGAATGAGGCAGAGCTTTTTTTCATGTGGGTTGTCGAGTGCTACGGGTTAAGAGAATTAATTCCGTCAAGGCGAAGAAACTTCGCATCGACCTCTTATGATTCGGAAAAGGAGCCGCCGGAGGACGTTTGCGGGGGCAGAGTCTTGACGTATTACGATCCTGTAATCTGTCCAAGCTAAGATCCCCCGTAGTTGCGTAGCCCCAATCGTCATGCCAGACTTCGCCGCGAATTTTTTGCAATGGCGGCTCGAACTTGTGCTTACGCTGGATTTGTCAGTCTCATTTGCTCGCTGACGATTGCCCTAACGGGTTGTTCGAAATCAAGGAACCGTCTGGAAGGTCCAGCGCGTCCGGTCGATCCCTGCGTTTTATTGACGAGCGATGAAATCAAATCCGTGCAAGGCGAGGCAGTTCAAAGCACGAAAGCCGGTGGGAACGTGGGTGCTGAGTTTATCGTTTCGCAGTGTTATTTCACGACTGCTACGCCGGTAAACTCGGTGGTGCTGACTGTGACACAAAATGGTACTGCTAACGGTGGACCAAGTCTTAGGGAATTTTGGAAACAGACT
This sequence comes from Verrucomicrobiales bacterium, assembly GCA_028293405.1. Classification (GTDB taxonomy): domain Bacteria; phylum Verrucomicrobiota; class Verrucomicrobiia; order Limisphaerales; family Palsa-1400; genus JAICXV01. Next base: position 408 of record JAQGOW010000251.1, on the reverse strand, counting down.
TTCGGAGGCAAAGACGATTCAGAAGAAAGGCACGAAGGAAAGGTTGGAAACAATGAGGAAGAGAGGGAGGGCCAGAAGCCGGAACGAATTGATGGCGTTGGTGAGGAAGCTTTCTGGGTTGGGAACCGCGTTGGCGGCGCTCTCTATGTTCTAAAAGGCAACAGCCATTTGAGAATAAGCGTCGGCGGCAAAGATGATCAACCGACGAAGCTCAAGAAATCCAAGGCCCTGGCCGAAATGGCATTGAAGCGCCTCTAAGGCTTTGCGCGCTGAGCTTTCGTCTCTTTCGTCTGCTTGGCCGAGTTGATTGTTTCGAGATGGGTGCCGACTCTCATTTTCGTCAGGTTCACATCAGAACCGGACACGTTGCCGTCGGTATCGATATCCGTGCGAAAGTTGGACTCTTGA
>JAQGOW010000245.1 GCA_028293405.1 Verrucomicrobiales bacterium | reverse complement strand
AGCTCGCACAAGAAAACGCGCCGTTCCGGTTGTTCAGCGGGTCAGAGGTGGACATTCTCACGGACGGCAAATTGGACTTCGAAGACGACCTGCTCGCGGAATTGGACGTCGTCGTTGCCAGCGTGCACCAGAGTTTTCAGCAGAGCGAAGCCGACATGACGAAACGAATTTTGCGCGCCGTAGAAAATCCTTACGTGCACATCATCGGCCATTTGACCGGTCGCCTTTTGCTCGAGCGCGAAGCTTACAAAGTGAACCAGCATGCGATCATTGATGCCTGTGCGGAAAACGGCACGTGGATCGAACTCAACGCCAACCCGCATCGCTTCGATATGGACTGGCGCCTCTGGCATTACGCGAAAGACAAAGGCGTGAAGTGCGTCATCAACTGCGACGCGCACCATAATAGTAACGTCGGCTACTTGCGACTGGGCGCCGGAATCGCGCGCAAGGGTTGGTTGGAAAAAGGCGACGTCATCAACACACTGCCTCTCGCAGCGCTAACGACAGAATTGCAAAAGAAGCGCGCGAAGCTGAAGTGAGTTGTCGAACTCCGGATTCGGGCGGATTGTACTGAGGGAGGGCTGATGAAACGGATGCTTTCGAACACGGCTTTGGTAACTATGGCAATCGGTTTGGCCGGCTGTGCCACGACTGACAGAACCATACGAGACGCCAGTGGAGCTTACCGCCCCTGGGAGCCCGCGGAAATCAACATGGTTCACTCCGCCGTTCCCGTTGTTTCGAGCACCGACACCGAGAAACACATTTGGACGGACACTCCCGTGCCGAACGTCTCACCGGTGCATGACCAATGGTGGCGCGCTGACTAATCACCATTCCGAGCACCGAACTCAGGTTCAGTCCGAAGACGAACCTGGGTTCGACACTCAGTTTACCATTCAGCGAGCGGACTCATCCGATAGCCGTCGCGGGTGATCCATGATTCGGCAGATGGGAGCACAATGCTGAATTCCGGCTGTTGGTTGGAGCGGCTTTGCTCCGAAGTTGAGCTGGTAAATGCAGGCTCAACGGATTCGCGGGTTTCCTCCCGCGACGGGGTCTCGAGGTTTTTCATAACAACTCAGGGTTCGCTTACTCTATCGTTTAACGATGTTGAGCATATCGAAGCCCTTGCGTGGGGCTCAATCGGGCGCGTGCGCTATTTGCCATCAGGGAAGTTGCTAGAGAACCGTCGTGCAGATTCGCAACCGGAAGCAGGCCAGAGAAGCTACCTCAGCAAGCAATCTGTTTCTTCGGCGCAAAATCCCCGCAGCGTTTTGAGCCGGGGAACATCTTGTGTGGATTGCAACGCCCTTGCGGGTCGAAAACAGTTCGCAACGCCCGCATCGCATCAAGATCGTCCTTGGTGAATTGCTTGGCCATGAAATCAATTTTTTCGACGCCTATGCCATGCTCGCCGGTCGCGCTCCCGCCGAGTTCGATGCACTTTTCTAAAATGTCATTTCCAACGGCGATCGCATCGCGCACCTGCTCGGGAAAACGTTCATCGTAAAGAATGAGCGGATGGATATTGCCATCTCCAGCGTGGAAAACGTTTGGAATGCGTAACCCGTATTTTTCGCTGCACTTGCGGATGAAGCGCATAATCTCGGGCAACTTCGATCGCGGTACCACGCCGTCTTGCGTCAGAAAATTCGGGCTGAGACGACCAATGGCACCGAACGCGCGCTTGCGCGATTTCCAAAGGTCCATCCGTTGCTGCTCGGTTTGCGCAACGCGCACTTCACGCGCACCGTTCTCTTTGCAGAGCGCAATAACGCGTTCGGCCTGTGATTCGAGACCAGCTTGCAACCCATCGAGTTCAATGATCAACACAGCGCCGGCATCGAGCGGAAAACCAAATTTGTAAGCCGCTTCAATCGCTTGTGTGATGAGTTGATCCATCATCTCCAACGCACCAGGAATGATTCCCGCGCTGATGATGTCGCTGACCGTCTCGCTGGCGGCGTCAACATTTTCAAAAATGCCGAGCAACGTTTTGTAGCCCTGTGGCGCGCGAATCAGGCGAACCAAAACGCGCGTGACAATGCCAAACATCCCTTCGCAACCGATCACCGCCCCGCGCAAATCGTAGCCCTCAATATCCTCGCCGCCATCCGGCGTCGTGCCGAACCAAACCACTTCACCATCCGGCAAAACCATTTCGAACCCGAGCACGTGATTGGTGGTGACGCCGTATTTCAACGTGTGCGGGCCGCCGGAATTCATCGCGACATTGCCGCCGATCGTGCAAGCCGATTGGCTGGAAGGATCCGGCGCATACAACATCCATTGCGCTTTCACGGCGTTCGTGACCCAGGCATTGACGCAACCCGCTTCGACCAACGCGCGTCGATTTCGATAATCTATATCGATGACTCGATTCATCCGGGTGACCGTGATCATTACACCGCCCGTCACAGCGAGAACCGAACCGCTTAAACTTGTACCCGCACCACGCGGAATAATCGGGACATTTAACTCAGCACAAACCTTCGCAACAGCGGCGACGTCTTCAGTCGTGCGCGGAAGCACAACTGCCGTGGGTAAATTTTTCTCGATGGTGTAAGCGTCGCATTCGTAGACCAGCAGTTCCTTGGGATTATCGATGACGCCATCGTCACCAACAATCTCACGCAGGCGCGCGCCGAGGTCTGCTTTGACGTTGGACGACGATGTCACGCGGGCAGGGTAGCAAAGTGGTGCCCGCGAGCAAGCTGCTTACCACGTGGTGTCTAACGGCCTCGCCGGAAAACTTTACTTCAACAGCTTCTCGAGTTCCGCGTCTTTCGGGTAACCAGCTTCAGTCGCTTTTTTGTAGTGCCACTTGGCGAGTTCGACCGAAGGCGGATTGTCGGTCGCATAGACGAGTGCCAGATTGTGATGGGCGTCGGCGAAGTCGGGTTCGATTTGGATAGCTTTGCGCAACGCGGTCTCCGCCGGGGCGCGCATGCCTTTTCGGCTGAGCGCGTTGCCGAGAGCATTTTCCGTCATGGCATTGGTCGGGTTAACGCGAGCGGAATGGGCCAAAGCATCCAAGGCTTCGTCGACTTTATCCTGACGCAAACGGAGTTTGCCGAGAATATACAAACAGGCGGCGTCATCGGCATCGACGGCCAGGCCTTGCTTCAAAGTCTCTTCGCAAGCGTCGTATTTTTCGGCAGTCATCTGCGTGTTGGCGATATGGGCGATGACGAAAATGTTGTTCGGATCGGTCTTAAGTGCATCGCGGAATTTGGCTTCAGCGCCGGCGAAATCTTTTGCGGCATATAGGCGTTGTCCATCGGCCATGGCGGCACGGCCGTCGGCGGGAAGGTCCTTTACCGAGTGGACGACCTTCGCGACAGGGGTGGGTTGCTGTTCCGATTTTTTGAACAGCGCGATTTCCTCAGGTGTGCGAGCAATGGGCTTGGCTTCGTAAACGGCGATACGATCGCTCAACTTTAGGACCTGTTGTTTTAAATCGTGGATCGCTTGCTTGCTCGTGTCCGGAACATGGCTGGTTTCATTCCACTGCTGCAATTTTTGTTGGGCGTCTTTGAGTTCGGTGCGAATTTTTTCGACGTCGCCCTTCGCAGCCAAAACATCCTCGTCACGCTTGGCTTCAGCATCGGCGAGTTCCTTGGTCAAACCGTCGATTTGTTTTTTAAGGTCATCGCGTTCGCGCGAGAGGGCGCTCATTTGTTCGGACTCGGCAGGAGTGACTTGCGGAGCTGTGGCACGCGCATTCCTTAACTGCGCGATCTGGACCTGCAGCGCGGCGTTGTCTTTTTTCGCGGCGGCGAGTTGTTCGCGCAAAGCGGCGACTTCGGCATCGGCAGTGGACTTATTCACGTTTTGCTTTTGCTGCTCTAGGGTCGCTGCCAACAGATCGCGTTCTTTGGTGAGCGCATTAATTTTCTCGTTCGCCTTGGCTAATTCCTGCGGGTCAACCGCGGCAGGTTGAGCGGAGAGCGCTTCCTTCAATTTCGCTTCGAGCTTTGATTTATCGGCACCGAGTTGTTCAACCTGTTGCTGCAAACCAGCCAATTGTTGCTCGAGAGATTGCGGCGTCGGCTTGGCGGGAGTCGCGGTTTTCGCCGGTGCGTCTGCGGGTTGAGCGGACACGTATTTGCCGAGTTCCTGCAGCTTATCGGCCAAATAATTCAAGCGATAGTCGACGACTTCCTTATTCCAGTTCGGCGCGACGTTTTGCAGCGCTTTGAGTTGGGTTTGCGCTTCCTGATACTTCCCAGCGGCGACCGCCGGCTGGGTCTTGCTGAAAGAGTCGCCCTGCTGAATCAAATCGTAAATGGCGACATACTGGTCGTCCGGACCGGCGGCGATTGCGGAGACTGCGACAAACAACGTTAAAATGAGGGTCAAACTCCACTTCATAGAACG
>JAQGOW010000240.1 GCA_028293405.1 Verrucomicrobiales bacterium | reverse complement strand
TGATAGACGTAAATGCCGTATGAATGTTTGCCGAACCAGATAAGCACTTTATTACGCAGCACGCGCGCGAGCGGTCCGTCGTTATCGAACTGAGCGACGAACACAATCAGCGCGCAGGAAACGGCCGTGGCCGTCAGGCCCCACCGATAAAGCCATCGCTGGTCCGCGAAGGTGGTGTAGAAAATGTATGCGACAAATGGGATGGCTAACAATGTGAGCGGTTTTAATTTTCGCACCAGCGCACCGACTTTTTCGGGCCACGCTGACGCGGCGCACGCAACAAGGGCGCCGGCCATCAGCACATCGGCGCGCGTGTAAAACCAACTGTAAAGATTCCACCAACGAATGTGTTGAGCTTCTAGGCTGAAGCGAATCGTCGCAAACGTTGCCATCAGGCCGACAATCAGTGCGATTCGCGGGCGCGGTTTCAACACGAGCAGCACGCCACCTACGACCAAGGGCCAGATCAAATAAAATTGTTCTTCAACGGAAAGCGACCACGTGTGGATGAACGTTCCCATCTGCGCGTCGCTGAAGTTCGAGAAATACAAAAGTGCGGGCACTGCGGCGTCCCGGAATCCGGCGAAGGTGTGAAACGGTGTTGCGCCGAACAAACTTAGCAGCCCTGTTAAGGCAACGCCGATGAGCAGGGCAGGGACCAGGCGCAACGCGCGGCGCCCATAGAAATTCTTCAGCGAAACCGTGCCAGTGGATTCATGTTCGGCGATCAGAATGTTCGTAATCAGGAATCCGCTCAGAACGAAAAAAATATCAACACCGACCCATGCGCCGCGAAAGTGTGACTCGAATAAGTGACCCGTGAGCACGCATAAAATAGCGGTGCCGCGAAGGCCGTCGAGTTGTGGGGAATAGCGCACGCGTTGAGTTTCGCGTGAGTGTAATCACGCGAGACTCGACAGCCAATGTTAAAGGAACGGCACGCGCGGAGCCGGAACGTCCTGTTCGCCAACGCGCCCTACCTTAATGCATTTCGATGTCGCAGGTTCCGATCCCCGGACGATAGAAATTGAACTGCACATTCGGATGATCGGCCAAAAGCGACATCGGCACGGCTGAATCGGGAAGGCGCTTGGAAATCATCAAGGAAGTTAACCGTTGGCCGAACGGATTATCGTGTTTGCCCGCGTGCCAAATGGAAACCTTTTCAGCTTTCCACGTCTCGACAGGGCCAACGCTGATCGCTTTGGTCGGGACCAATGTGATATTGCCGCCGCCGGAAGTCCTTGCGTTTTGTGCGATGGTGATTGGATGCAGGTCAACAACGCGCGTCGTTAACTTGCGATATTCAGCCGGGCTCGGCGGTTGATTCTTATATTTGCCTTCACGCTTCGGTGGATCGTTGAATGCCCAATGTTTGATGTCGCCCTGGCCGCCTTGCATGACCGCGCAACGAACGCCTTCCCAACTGGCGCGGTATTCTTTGCTGTTCGCTTTCGGAAAGTGCAGGTTCTTATCCGGCATGACCAGTTCGCGGCGAATGCGGCTAAAACACATTTCGCGGTCGGCCTTCTCGAACGAGAGAGGATGAGTCGGAGGCGCTTCTTTGCCGTTGATGAACCATTCGTCCATGCCCCAGAAATGGCCGGACTTAATCGACATCCCGAGGTCATTAACGATGCGCGCGACCAGCGGCAGTTGTTCGGTTGGCCCGATTGGTCCGCAAATGCCGACGGGGTTATCCGGCGTGGATTGCTTCCATGCGTTGATATATTCGAGCGCTTCGGCGAGATAAAATTCTTCCAGCGTGTCATACATCATGACCTTGAAACCAGGGCGAGAGAGCTTCTGAATTTTCTCAGGTGTAAGCCGCGCGGCTTCTTTGATGATGTCCTCGTCGAGAGTGGTGTAATCCCACCAATCCGGCGCGATGGAGCTGATCTTTCTGGGCATGAGAGTGGTTTAAAGTTTAACGGTTAAAGTTCAAGGCTCTTTTCGTACGCCTTGTTGAGCAGGTAATTTGAGCCGAGTTCCTTTAACGGATCTGCATCTGGTGCACAAAAGCCGTAGTGCAAGTGGCGACGCCAACCTTCGGCGTGTTTGAATTTTTTTGAACGACGACCAACTTCGAGGGAAATATCCTCCAACGTTTGCAGGTAGGAATTCATCTTCTGACTCGCGTCGAGCCAATGCTGCTGGCTCTCGTGCGCACGCAAAGATTTCAGTTTTGTTGCGTGAACCGACGCTGTGTTGATGAAAACGCCCGGCGCGATTTTTTTTCGCAACCCATCAGTGAGGCTGTGCGGTAATCCGTGATATACCGTCACATCGTAGTCCGCAGTCGGCCGGTCGGGGATCGACTTGAAGTTCGGCATCGCGTGGGCAAACGCCGCACTGACCGCCAGCCGGCATGTATTGGTGTGGTCTTCCATGTAGTCCGACGGCGAGTGCGTTAGCACCACTGAAGGCTTCACGTCGCGAATTACCGCGGCAAGTCGGCGCACGGTTTTTAGTTCGTAAAAAACCTCGAGGTCATTAACCAACGGCGGGTGGAAATGCGCGCCAAGAATCTTCGCGGCGTTCTTCGCTTCCTGCAGGCGCATCTTCTTCAACTGCGCCGGACCATACTGCACGCTGCCGCAACTTCCGTTGGCAACGTTCATGTAATGGATTTCGTAGCCGGCTTTTTTCAAAAGCAGCAACGTGCCGGCCATCATGAACTCGATGTCGTCAGGATGCGCTCCGATGGCGATTGCGGTCTTGCTCACAGACGAACGGATTTTCCAGTCGCAGCCGATTTGTCCGCGGCGAACATCACCTCATGCGAACGCATCGCATCTTTCAAACTAGTCAGCGGCATTTCCACACCAGCGCTGATGGATTCAAAGAATTTGTCGAACTGCGCTTGGTAAGGATGATCGGAGACATCGCCAGAATCCAGCATCTTCATCGCCAGCGTGCTCCACGCGTTTTTGTTGGTGTGCAGTTTCATTGAGTGAAACTTGTTATCCAACAAACTGCCTTCGCTGCCGACCAGGTGCGTGTGAAAGTAATAAGGCTGCAAGCAATCAACAATCGCCGCGCATTTGCCGATGCGACCGCCTTTGAACTTCAGGATAGTCACGCTGGAGGTCGTGTATTCGTAAGGTTCGAAAATCTTGCTCTTCGATTTGGTGTCGTAGCTCGTCACTTCAGTCACGTCACTGCCCATGCACATCAAGAGCGCATCGAGCGCGTGGCAACCCGCCGTAAGCAGCGAACTGCCACCGGCATTTTTGCGCGTGTTCCAACGGAACTGGCCATACCAAGGCCCGATGCCGTGATAATAATCGATCTCGCCGTAATGCAATTCGCCCAAGAGCCCTTGGTCGATAACAGCTTTGGTCGCTTGAAATTGATTTGAAAAACGGCACTCAAAACAAATGCACGTTTTGACTTTGGCCTTTTTGACGGCGGCTTCGATTTTTTTGCAATCATCCCACGAAAGCGCCAGCGGCTTTTCGATGATGATGTGCTTGCCGGCCTGCGCAGCTGCGACTGCGTGCGCGGTGTGTTGATACGGATAACTGCATACCGAAACGATGGTCATGCCGGGATGCTTCAGCATCTCTTTCAGGTCAGTATATGCAGTAATTTCACTGCCGTGCTTGGCGCTGAGTTCGGCGTTGTCGAGTTTGCGCGAGGAAAAGATCGCAGTGACTTGCGCGTGCGCGCTGGCATTGATCGCGGCGATATGGGCGGTCGCGACCCAACCATACCCGATGATCCCGACGTTATATTTTTTCATAATAAATTGATGCACCAATGCCACATGGTTTGGCGTGGAATGTCAAATACTAGTAACCCGCAACCTGCAACGTTGACCGTTAAGTGCTTGCGTTGCAATCGCGACTGCGAGAATGGCAATGGAACTGCTGATTAGACGTCTTTTATAAATATGAGAGACGCAAATGGTGTGCCGATGTGCAGTCGTTTTAGGTCAGCTTTGTGGCGACAAGCCATTCTGGCCACGCTGGTTGCATTGGCTTGGATTCCATCTCACGCCTCCGGTGCGCCTCGATCAACAAATGACAATGTCAGCGTCATTTTGACGATTGAAGGCACGGTCGAGGTTAGCAATCCCGGAACACCACCCTGGACACTTGCGCGCACCAATCAGGAATTGCGCGTCGGCCAAAGCGTCCGAACCGGTGCCCGCAGCCGGGCCACCATTCGCCTCTCCGACTTGAGCGTAATCCGCGTCAATGCCTTGACCACCTTAGTCCTCAAACCCTCGCGACAAGCGAGCACGACGCCCTTTTTGGATTTCAAAGCCGGCTCTGCATATTTCTTCAACCGCACGCGTCCGATGGAAACACAATTCCAAACGCCGCTGATTGCCGGAGCCATTCGCGGCACAGAATTTAATTTGGATGTGGCGGAAAATGGCGAAACCAAAGTGACCTTGATCGAAGGTGAAGTTGGACTGAACAACGACAAAGGCGAACTGACAATCGTCAGCGGCGAACAAGCGCTGGTGCAACCGAACTCGGCGCCGAAGAAAACGCCGATGCTGGAAGCAGCCAATATTATCCAATGGATTCTATATTATCCCGCGGTTCTCGATCCGCGTGATGTGCAACTCGGGGACAATTTCGATGCGAGTCTGAAACTGTATCGGGCTGGCGATTTGAACGGTGCTCTGCGCGAATTTCCGAACGATCAACCAAGAAGCTCCGACGCGCAGCATATATATTATGCAGAGTTGTTGTTATCGGTTGGGCAGGTGAGCGAGGCGGACGCAGAACTACGAGACGTTAAAAGTGCGCAAGGTTCCGCAGACGCTATTCGCAAGGTTATCGCAACCGTGAAACATCAGACGTTCACATTCGACCGCGCGCCATCAACTGCCACGGAATGGTTGGCGCAATCGTATTATCTGCAATCGCAAGCCAAATTGGCCGACGCGCTCGCGGCGGCTCAGAATGCAGCGAAGCTCTCGCCGGAATTTGGATTCGCTTGGGTTCGCGTCGCAGAACTGGAATTCAGTTTCGGTCATGTCGAAAAAGCCCAGACCGCTTTAAATCGTGGCCTGCAACTGTCACCGCGCAATGCACAAGGACATGCTTTGCGCGGCTTCCTGCTCGCCGCTGCAAACAACACAGGCGACGCCCTGCACGCTTTTGACGATGCCATCGCACTAGATGGCGCCTTGGCCAATGCGTGGTTGGGCCGTGGTTTGTGCCGGATTCACGTCGGCAACGTTTACGGTGGCCGCCAAGATCTACAGGTTGCCGCGACACTGGAGCCAAACCGCTCAGACCTGCGCAGCTATTTAGGCAAGGCTTGGGATCAAACCTGGGACACGAAACGCGCCGAGAAAGAATTGCGCCTGGCGAGGAAGCTCGATCCAAACGACCCAACCCCATGGCTCTATTCCGCATTACTTGCCGAACAAAATAACCGCGTCAACGAAGCCGTCACTGATTTGGAAAAAGCGGAAGACTTGAACGGAAACCGCAGCGTGTTTCGCTCAAAGTTGTTGCTCGATCAAGATCAGGCCGTGCGCAGCGCGAACCTCGCGAGGATCTATCGCGATGCCGGCATGGAAGAAGTCAGCGTGCGCGAGGCGTCGGGGGCTGTGGATTACGATTACGGAAATTTTTCGTCGCACCTGTTCCTTGCTGAAAGCTATGACGCGTTGCGCGATCCGCGAGGCATCAACTTGCGCTACGAAACGCCGTGGCTCTCCCAATTGCTCGTCGCGAATTTGCTCGCGCCGGCAAGTGCGGGCGCGCTGTCGCAAAACATTTCGCAGCAGGAATATTCGCGCCTGTTCGCCGGCGACTACGTCGGGTTCTATTCAGACACCGAATACTTCAGCAGTGGCGAGTGGTTGGAAAATGTTTCACAATACGGAACAGTCGGTAACACCAGTTACTCGTTGGACGGCTTTTATCATACTGACCCCGGTCAACGTCCAAACAATGACCTGAGCGAGTTCGATTTTTCCGCCAAGGTGAAACAACAGGTCACCGCGAGCGACTCGGTCTATTTGCACGCCTGGTACAGTGACGTGCACTCCGGCGATGTGCGCCAATACTACGATCAGAATGCCGCGAGCAAAACTTTGCGCGTCCGCGAACTCCAGGATCCGAACGCTTTCATCGGCTGGCATCACGAGTGGTCCCCGGGCGTGCACACGCTTTTTCTGGGCGGACGTTTGGCTGACACGCTCAAGCTCAATGACCCGGATTCCCGAGCGATCATCACCACGAAAAGTTTCGCGACGGGCGACATCACGCGCGTCGATCAACGTCATTCAACGTTCGACTACGATAGCGCATTGGAAGCTTACAGCGCCGAGTTGCAGCAAATCTTCCAAACCGACAAGCACACCTTCATTGTCGGCGGCCGTTATCAAACCGGCGACATCGACACCCACTCGATGGTCATACGCAATCTCGTCAATAATCAGTCGGCGATGCTGCACCTCAGCCGTGCCAGCGCATATGCATACTACACTTACCGAGTCATCGAACCGTTTGCGTTGACCGCCGGAGTCGCCTACGACACCGTGCGCTATCCCGCAAACAACGACATTCCACCGATCAGCAACGGCGAAAGTGAAACCAGCCGTTGGTCGCCGAAAGCCGGCTTCCGTTACACGCCGTTGAAGGACACAACCTTTCGCGGCGTTTATGCCCGTTCCGTCGGTGGCGTGTTTTACGACACCAGCGTGCGTTTGGAACCGACCGAAATCGCCGGATTCAATCAAGCCTATCGCAGTATTTTGCCGGAATCCGTTGGCGGTCTCGTGCCGGGAACGAAAATGGAAACCAAAGGTTTGGCCTTGGATCAAACTTTCAAAACCCAAACCTACCTGACTGTTTCAGCCGAAGAATTGGAATCGCGTGGCTCGCGCGCCGTCGGGACGCTCGACGCCTTCGGCCCCGCGCTTTTGGACATCCCATCGACCGTGCAGCAAAATCTCAACTACCGCGAAAAAACACTCACCGTCACCGTCAACCAATTGATCAGCCAACCCTTCGCGCTTGGAGCCAGTTACCGTTTGAGCCGCGCAGAATTGGACGACCGTGTTCCCGAAATTCCCTTAGCAACCAGCGGAAACTTCAGTGGGACCGCCAATCGCGCTGTGCACGCGACTCTGCATCAACTGCGCGCCTATGCCTTGTTAAATCACCACAGCGGTTTCTTCTCGAGCGCTGAAGCAATCTGGTCGGCGCAGTCTAATGGAAACTACGGAGTAGCCCTTCAGGGTGACGATTTCTGGCAATTCAATGTCTTCGCAGGGTATCGTTTTCCCCGCCGATTGGCGGAGGTTCGAGTTGGATTGCTCAACATCACCGATCGCGATTACAAATTGAACCCGTTAAATCTGTATTCTGAATTGCCGCGCGAACGCACCTTGATGGCGAGCCTGCGGCTCAATTTCTAACAACAAAATCTGTGAAAAAATTTCGCATCAACTTGACGAGCCCAACAGTGGGTGCAGTCGTTGGCGCGACACTCGTCCTGTTGATCGGACTGATTTGTTTTTTCTCCTCGACCCGGCTGAGCAAATCTCTAAGTGAAAGCAGTTATGATTGGTCATTCGGCCTTTCGTCTTATTTACAGCCCGACGTTCACGACGCACCTGTCGTCATTGTCTATCTGGACGAAGATACGTTTAAGTATCTAGACGCTCCACTAAGCAGCCCGCTGGATCGAAAGTACCACGCTCAAATTCTCGATCGCTTGAAAGCCGATGGAGCGATGGCCGTGATTTTCGACATCGTGTTCAGTGACGAAGGTGCGAAGCCAAAATCGGACGCTGATTTCGAAGCCGCGATTCGCCGCAACGGAAAGGTAATTCTCGCGGCGGACTATACGACCTCCGGAACATCGGTGGACGAAGGTGTGAATCCCGTGTCTTATTCGAAAACAATGCCGTTTGAGCGATTTCGTCTCGCTGCAGCGGGAGTTGGCATGGCGTCACTCGATGTAGAACCGGATTCAGACTTCATCGTCCGTCGACATTATCCCGGATTGTTGAGCGAGGACCTTCCAAGTCTCAGTTGGGCGGCTGCGCGATTCTTACAACTGCCCGCGACACGAGATCCCGACGCCTTGAAGAAAGATCGTTGGGTGCATTATTACGGACCCCCGGGAATAATCCCGCACATCAGCTACTCGCGAGTTTTAGACGACCGCGGCATAAAACGAGGCTTTTTCCAC
>JAQGOW010000236.1 GCA_028293405.1 Verrucomicrobiales bacterium | reverse complement strand
TGCATCCGAAGCGCTCGAAAAACTACCCGGCGAAATCACCTCATAACCACCCGCAGAAAAGAATCCGTTCGAAAAATCCGCGCGCGCTTTATGTTCTTTGAGCGGCCCCATGTTGCAAAGGAACACCTGCGCGGGCGAACCCGTGCGCGCTGTGAACGACTCCATCTCTTCGCGCGACTTCTCGTAAGACATCGACGCGCGCGTAATGCAAACAGGAGTGATTGGCTTCGACGGGCTGTCGTGAATGCGCAGCGCACGCGTGATTTCACCGATGGTCGCACCCGCCGCCACCGCCTCGAGACACGCTTCAAAACGTGCCGCGCCCCGCTTGTCCACCACCGCCGTCAACTTCTCCATTACAATCTCGCTCGTGTCTACTTCCATCGAGGTGCGATGCGCGATCACCTGATTCACGCGTCGCTTGTAGAAAACGGTAGGATCCACCTGCGGCCGATCCAAAGGTTTCTCCTTGGGATTGGCATATTGATTAACGCCGACAATCGAAGCGCGCCGTGTCGCTACGGCTTTCAACTTATCAGCCGCTACTTTTGCGATGTCCTTTTGTGGTTTGCCCGCGCGCAAGGCCGCTTCCATGCCGCCCATTGTCCAGATTTCCTGGAATTGCGCCCAGGCCAACTTGCCAAGCTCCACCGTTAGATTCTCCACCAGCCACGAGCCGCCAAGCGGATCAATGACGTGCTCCAAGTGACATTCCTGTTGTAACACCAACTGCGTGTTGCGCGCGATGCGCTGGCTGAAATCATCTGGCGGGCGCACGACTTCATCGAATGCACCGACTTGCATAGAATCACATCCGCCGAGCACGCCGGCAAATGCCTCGACGGTCGCGCGGAGCAAATTGTTATATGGGTCGCAAGTCGTCTTGTTCCAAAGCGACGTCCGCACGTGCAAACTCATCCGTTGCGCGTCGGGTGTGCCGCCAAGCATTTGCACCGCGCGCGACCACAACATCCGCAGAGCACGCAACTTCGCAATTTCCATGAAGAAATTCTCGCCGACCGTCACCGCAAATCGCGTCCGTGGCGCGACGACGTGCACGTCCAACCCGCGATCGTTCATTGCGCGCAAGTATTCCACGCCTGTCGCAACGACATACGCCAATTCCTGCACTGCGCTCGCGCCGGCTTCATGCCATGCCCGGCCATGCACACAAACAGTCTGCAAATGCGGGGCGCGTTCGGCCGCCCATTGCGTCAGGGCCGCCATCTCGTCGTAAGCGCCTTCCAGTGACTGCGGCAATTTGCCTTCGTGCGACAACACGCCGAGTGGATCCATTTCTATACAGCCGCGCAATGCGGTCAGCGTCTTCTTCCGTTGCCTGGTCAGCGCAACGAGCAGTGCGGCAATCGGCATCGCCGAGGCACCAGAGCGAATCAGCAAAAATGTTTTTTCCAGATCAATGCCGTCGAGCGCGCGATCCAAATCGTCCAAGGTCGCGATCGACAATCCACCAAAACCAACATCCTCCGGCTTGGCCCAATCCGGGTCGTTGCCATCACGGGTCGCTTTATCCAAAACTATATTCAGCGCATTCAACCCGCGACTAATCGAGTTCCGCGCCGCATGATTAAAAGCGGTCGGGCTGGAATTCGTCAGTTCTTGCGAAACTTTCCATGGTTTGCCAACCATCCCGCTTGGATTCGACCCGCGCACGAACGGAGCGTAGCCCGGCATCGAATACACGTGCGGCAATTCCGCGATGTCCTCACGACGGTAAATGGGTCTAACCGTGATCCCCTCCGGCGTGGAGGTGAACATTTTTTTCAGGAATGGCGCGCCCTTTAATTCCACCTCAACCAACTTGCGCCAGTCTTCATACGACACGGCCGGAAATTCCGACAATAGTCCTTTGCTTGCTGTGCTCATAGAAAGCGTATTTGAAATTCTAAAGCTGTTCGACAATCACGTCATGCCGCGTGCCCTCGACCGTCACATATAGGTGCTGCGCACCACTTGAAATCCTTGCGGCCCCGGTCGCGGGTGCAGACGGTGCTGGTTTAGGCGCGGGCGCGGCTGGTTTCGCCGCCGCTGCTGCCGCAGGGGCCTGAGGCGCGGTTGGTTTACCTTTGATCAACTCCTCAACCTGCTGCGGGAACATCGCGAATAGAACAACCGTTTCGTCATCCGTGGGCAGCCCTTTGTCCGCGCATTGCTTGCGATATTTATCCATGCCCGGCGCCAACAAATCAGCCGGACGTTCCTTCATCGGCTTCTTGCCCGATTGCTTTTCCACCTGCGCCAACACGTCCGCCGCGATCGGCCCCGGCGTGCTGCCGTATTTGCCGAGCACAATGTCCTGAGCCGGTTGACAGATCATTTTCCAACGCCCGAACTTCACGTTCATCATCGCTTGCGTGCCGACGATCTGCGAAGTCGGCGTCACCAACGGAATGAAACCCAACGCCTCGCGCACCACAGGAATTTCCTTCAACACAGCATCAAACTGATCCGCCATTCCTTGTTCCTTCAACTGATTGCGGAAATTCGAAAGCATCCCGCCCGGCACCTGGTAGGTTAAAATATCACTGTCGACCCGTTCATTGGCCGGACTCGTAAATTTCGAAAGCTCCTTGTAAACGCCTTCGAAGTAACCGCGTAATTCCGTGAGTTTGGCCATGTCGAAATGCGGACAACGCGGATGCCCTTCGAGCAAAGCCAACATTCGCGCCGTGTCTGGCTGCGACGTTCCGTTGGCAAACGGCACGATCGACACCTCGACACAATCCACTCCCGCATCAATCGCCGCCAAATAACACGCCGCACCCACACCCGCAGTGTCGTGCGTATGCAACGTGATCGGAATCTTTATCTTGCCCTTTAACTCCTTCACCAACCGATACGCAATCTGCGGCAGCAGAATCCCGGACATATCTTTAATCCCAAGCGAATCGCATCCCATTTTCTCCAACTGCACGCCGAGTTCGACAAACTTCTCCACCGTATGCACCGGGCTGATCGTGTAACAAAGCTCGCCACGCGCGTGCTTACCACACGCCTTCACCGCCTTGATCGCCGTCTTCAAATTGCGCAAATCATTCAACGCATCGAAAATGCGGATGATATCCATTCCGTTTTTGCACATGCAGCGCACGAACGTCTCCACCACGTCATCGGGAAAACTCGCGTACTGCACGATATTCTGACCGCGCAACAACATCAGCTGAGGCGTTTTTGGCGCGACACGTTTCAACGTGCGCAACCGATCGAACGGATTTTCATTCAGATACCGCAGGCAAGAATCGATGGTCGCACCACCCCAGGTCTCCAGGCCATTGAACCCCATTCCATCGAGAATCGGCGCAGCCGGCAGCATCTGCGCAGTGGTCATTCGTGTTGCCGCCATGGATTGGTGGCCGTCCCGCAACACCGTATTGTTAAAGAGAACAGGTTTTGCGCTCATGGTTTCTTTCAGTGTTACCAACTCTAGTCGAGTAAATTCAAACTAGCTCAGACCACCTGATGTGCTTCGCATAATTTGTCAAAGCGTGAACACGCTTACTTCCACGCAAGTATCATGGATGACGGAGCCAAACGCAAACTTCTGTCAAATGAAAGACGGTAGGTTTCGAAAGGAAACTAACGCGTGACTGTCGCGAACTGGCGATGTTTTGGGAACACCTTACGGAGATTCGCCGATAGCGAATTCTGCACTTCTTGTAACTCCGAATACACGGCCACGTTTTTTTTGATCGGTGTCGTCGTCTCGCTTTCGTTTAGCTGAACGAACTGATCAGTGATTTCGCTAATCGAAACCTTTTCACCGCGTTGCAGGCGCCAGCACCAAAGCGCTTGCAACGCTGCACCGTAAGCTGCGCCTTCGGCCACTTTGATCGTGACGACTTCTGCATTGAAGACGTCGGCCATGATTTGACGCCAGAGTTTTGATTTTGCACCGCCGCCGGTGGCCCGAATTTGTTTTGGTTTTAAACCCAAGGCGCGCAGCCGTTGTAATCCGTAGTTCATGCCGAGCGTCACGCCTTCGAAGGTGGCGCGGGCGAAATGATGTGCGGTGAAAGTTTTCGGAGTCGCGCCAAACCAAACACCGGTACCATCGGGAACGTTCGGCGTGCGCTCCCCTTCTAAATACGGCAGCAACAATAATCCATTGCAGCCAGCCGGAGCTTTGGCGGCTTTGGCTTCGAATTGCGCGTGAGTCATCCCAAAATCATTACGAACCATTTCCGTCGCGACGGTCACATTCATGGTGCAGAGCAACGGCAACCAACGATTGGTCGAATCGCAGAACGCGGCGATCTCGCCTTTGGGGTCGATGACCGGTTTGTCCGCGCAGGCGTATATCGTGCCGCTGGTCCCAAAGCTCGCTGTGACAGTTCCCGGACGGGTGTTGCCCGTGCCGATTGCGCCCATCATATTATCGCCGCCACCGGCACTGACCAGAACGCCAGGTTTCAAACCAAGCGCACGCGCCGTGCTCGCTTGCAACATGCCCGCCGGTTCGTTGCTTGGCGCAAGCGGCGGAAGTTTGTCGGCGAGGTCGCGATCAATCGCACGCAAAACTGCATCCGACCATTTGCGTGTTTTCACATTGAGCAACGCCGTCCCGCTGGCGTCGCCGTATTCCATTTTCTTTTCGCCCGTGAGCCAGAAATTCAAATAGTCGTGCGGCAACAAAACGGTAGCCAGTCGCGCAAAATTTTTGGGCTCATGTTTTTTAAGCCAAAGAATTTTCGAAGCCGTGAAACCGGGTAACACGGCATTGCCGATTTCGCGAATGGTGGATTTGTGACCACCGAGTGTCGCCATGATCTCGTCGCATTCCTTAGCGGTCGAGGTATCGCACCAAAGTTTCGCCGGACGAATCACTTTGCCGTCTTTGTCCAAAGGCACGAACCCGTGTTGTTGGCCACTGACGCCAATGGCGACCACTTCATCGCCGCTTGCTTTCGCTTCCTTCAGCGCTGCTTTAATTGCTTTAGACGTAGCAGC
>JAQGOW010000232.1 GCA_028293405.1 Verrucomicrobiales bacterium | reverse complement strand
TTTCTGTGCCTGCGTCAGTGACACGGATGGTAAACGGAATGAGCGAGTTTGTTGAGTTCGGCCCCGTGATTCCCATGACTGCGTTGACGTCTGTGACTCCCGCGGACGCGCTGTCGATGCGCTTTTGGATTGTGTAATAGTCGATCGTCGTCGTGGTGCGATACAGTTGGATACCGAAGTCCCACGTCGTAGCGTCGCCTTCAGCGGTTGCGAGGCCGAAGCTGAAACGCGCAGTGCTCGTTGCATCGTTTCGCATGCTGATCTTGATATCGTAAATGGCGGGGTTGGTTGGACTGGCGTAGGCAGACCCCAGGATCGGGCCAAAATCAAACGCCGAGGCGCCGTTTGCAGAAATCGTAAACCGACCGATCCCCGCGTCGGTCACACAACGTAAACGATTGGCATTAATATCGTACTTTGTGTCCGGGCGCGTAGTGACTGCGGACATGTAGCGAAGGTTCGCGGCCGCCGATCCGGTGATTCGCGTAGTGGGCGGGTTGATGCCGGTGTTAACGCCGGCCCCGAGGGCGAAGCCCGTGCCGGCAGTTGTGGCGGTAAAATTATCGCTGAGGACCGTGGTTTGCGCGCGCGCTGACATGGCTACGAGCATCGCAACGATCATCGTTATCAAGATGGAGTGCTTTGTTTTCATACTTTTTTTGTCGGGTTGCAGAATGTTGTTGGGAAATTATTTGGGCATCGTTTGCCACCAGGCGATTACCTGATCGGCCATTGAATTCGCGATCGCGCTTTGGCTACTTGCAACATTGGTTGTTTCAAACGCGTCCGCGTCAATATCATAAAGCTCAATCGTGCTTTTCGTGTAATCGGTAAGCACCTTCCATTTGCCGCTCCGCATCGCAAGCGGCGGAGCGTGGTGGTAATTGCCGACAGCTGGCCCAGTGTCGTTGATAAACCACCAGATCGCCGACTTCGTGCGCGATTGATTTGCACCAAGAATCGCCGCGCTCATGTTTTCACCATCGGGAATGTAACTTGCCGGAACGCTAACGTTCGCGAGCGCGCAAACAGTCGGCAGGAAATCCACGCCCGTTAAAATCGAAGAACTGTCAACGCGACCAGCAGGAACTTTTCCGGGCCACCTTACAATGAACGGCAAGCGCGTCCCGCCTTCGTAAACACTACCTTTACGTCCGCGCAGCCCACCATTGCGGGCCAGTGCAAACGCTGTTGTGCCATCGCCCGGCGCGCCGTTGTCGCTGGCGTAAACAACTATCGAATTACTCGCAATGCCGAGGGTATCCAAGGCCGTCAAAAACCGGCCGACTTGCACGTCAAGATTTTGTAGCACCGCGTAAAAATGCTGCTCGTCCGTATTGCTGGTGATGTTCGTGTATTTATCCCACGTACCCGCCTGCGGTTGCCACGCCGTGTGAACATCGTTGAACCACAAATTAATGTAGCAAGGATCGTTGGTATGGGCCGCGAGGAACGCGATCGCAGCGTTCACGTGATTCGACCCGCATTCGTATTTCGGCATCCATACGAGGTTCCCTTGTTTTAACTGCGCATTAGCGTTCGAGAGCCCATCGCCTTCGATTAATTCACGATTACCGAGCCCTTCAAACGAAACGAGCGATTCATCAAAACCGTAAGCCTGTGGCAACGGGGAATCATCGACGTTCCTACCCGCGTCGAGATGCCATTTGCCAAAATGTCCTGTCTTATAACCTGCTGCTTTGAACGCGCGAGCAACTGACGGCATTTGCGGGTCCGCAAAATCAGCCATGTTTCTGTTCCGATTGATTGACTTATTATCAAGGTATGAAGTCACGCGCCAACGCCCCGGCTGCGAACCGCTGAGCAGCGCCGTGCGCGAAGGCGAGCAAATTGGCGAGGTCGAATGATACTGTGTGAAGCGCGTTCCTTGAGTGGCAAATCGATCGATATTCGTCGTCGTAACAACTGGCGTGCCGCTGGTTCGATAACAACTCGTATCCGCATAACCCATGTCGTCGATCAGAATGAAAATGACGTTCGGCTTGTTCGTCTGCGCAGCATTGACAATGCACGCGCACACGCAAATCAGCGCGCACATCATTGCTGTAATTCGTTGTTTCATGATCAGGGAGTTAGCGTAAGAACGGGTGATGCGGATGAAACCAGATTGTCGCCAGCGGACAGCGCGACGCGAAATCCAAAATGTCCCATCGCAAAACGCGGCGGCGCATCAGCGCGATTGGCCACACGACTTTTCCACGCTATATCCACGCCGCTGCCGCCGCGATAAACACGATCGCCGCCCCACGAAGCTGAACCAGGTCCGTGCGTGTCACTGTTCGTGGCACGTGTGTCGGTATACCAACTATCGCCGTATAGATCCCAGCACCATTCCCAGATATTGCCAGCCATGTCATACAATCCGTAACCGGTCGGGAGGAAATGTCCAACGGGCAGGACGTTGGGAAAATCCGGAGCAGACGGATGCGGACCGGCTACTCCGTTGACATCAAACGCCTCGAACGACGTACTCCAATAGTCTGCCTGTGCCTGAGTGATTGTATTGCCAAACGGGAATCTCTTGCCGTTCAAACCTCCGCGTGCAGCCTTCTCCCATTCGGCCTCGGTCGCGAGGCGATACCCTGCCCCCTGCCAGCGCACGCACGTTTCGGGAATATTCACTTGGCCACCGCGGTAAACAGTTGAGAACGTCGTGTCAGTGAAATAGGCGGGTGACATTCCTTCTTTTTCAGAACGCGCATTGCACCATTTAACTGCGTCAAACCAACTCACCTGCTGCACCGGATCAGTGGCCTGACTTGCAACCCCGCGGTTATCGAAATTGTATCCATGATTTGTCGCCCACTGCATCACATCGTCCCAAACCGCTTTACTGACTTCATGACGTGCGATGTAAAAATCACTGACGCCTACTGAATGCACGGGTGATTCGCAAGCAAGCCCTTCCGCCTGGGCATCACCCATATTGAATGCACCACCCGGAACCAACGCCAAATCCGCCGATATCGGAGTTCGATCAACGATTAACTTAATCAGCACGTTCGACGAATTCACGCTGGCCCAATCCGCGCCTACATTCCAATAGATGGTTCGGTTTGTTCCAGGGGTAATCCCGCTTCCGACGTCTCCGCTGAAAGTTGCTGCCGGCGCAGAATACGTCAGACCACCGTCAGTCGACACCAACACGGAAACCGACCCTGTTCCGGAATAAAGGTCCGAGAGGTTATACGAAATCTTCACGGTCCCTGGCGCTGTTTGCGTCGCCGAAACATTGGTGACCGCAAGACCGCTTTGAGCGAGATGGGCGACCCGGAAAAAAGCGTACGGTGATTGCACGATGTTATCGACAGCCACCGACGAGTACGTGTTCGTCGCTGTGAGATTTGTCGCAAATGCCCACGGTGCGGAACCAGGATTTGTACTGATAAGAACGGTGTAGCTGGTGCCGATGTTACTTGTCCACCCTACCTCGAACTTGCCCGTGGGTGTCAGCACTGAAGCCAATTGTATAACCCCATTCGTGGCAGGCGGCGGCGTGTTGGTCGTGGCGACCACAGTGGTAAGCGAAAAATCGTCATAAGTTACCGGCCCGGCACCCCCGGCAGTGTCGAACAAAATGACCCGCGCAGCAGAATTAGCGAACCGAAAATTTCCCGCGCCACTGCTGAAAACCAGCGTTTCGTCGGCAAAAACCTCGTATTTCGAGTTATACGCGCTGCCACCTTCCGCGCCGGCGTCCGTGATGTGAATGCGCAACGCGATTTCGTCTCCCGCTTGTTCGGGCAATGTGGCGATGACATTATTGTAGTCAGCCGCAGTCGGGTTTGACGTGGCATCAACTCGTCGATACAGGGTGTAATCCGCTCCACTGGCTACCAACTGGATTCCCAGGCTCCAATCTTGAACACCACTGTCGACCGTTGCGATCCCAAATGAAGTGCGTTGCGTGCCGGTCGTTTGATTCGAAATCTTTACCGCGAGGTCGTAAATCTTTGGAGTCACTGCCGTCGCTATGTCACTTCCTAACGCCGGTCCTAAATTTTTGGGTGTCGCACGATCAGCGGTGAAAGTAAAACGTCCGGAATTCGCAGCAGTTGCAACCGTGATTTTGTTGTCTGAAATCGAATAAGTCGACGCCGCTCTTGTCGTAGCCGTCTGTAAGTAACTTAGTCCATTAGAAGCAGTTCCAGAAAGCCGCGTTGCGATTTGATAATTGACGCCCGCGTTCACGCCAAAGCCCGTCCCGGGTGAATTAGTGCCCGTCACGTCGCAATGATCCGACAACACCAATTGTCCGCACGTGGACAGCGTGTATAAGGCGAAAAGGCTTGTAAGGACGAGTTTTATCAGGTCGACCAGTGTATCACAATGGACGACCATCCGAATACCCTTAAATTGAGGTAATCGAGCTAAGAATTGCGCCCGCTCGCCTTCAAAATCGCCTGTGTTCGCGAATGAACGTGGAGCTTGGCATAAATGTTTTTCAAGTAACTCCGAACGGTCGACGGCGTTAACCCAAGAGCCTCAGCCACTTCCTTGTCACTGTAACCGCGCGCCACATAACCCAGCACTTCGGTTTCGCGTTTAGACAGCGCTTCGTCCGATTTCGCCGCAGGCATCTCGCGTTGAAACGACTGCACGACTTTCCGCGCAATATAAGCCGACATCGGCGCTCCACCCCGATGCACATCCTCAATCGCCTGCAAAATTTCATCTGCCGACGCACGTTTCAACAGATAACCGCTCGCCCCCATTTGCAACGCCTGAAAAATTCGATCGCTGTCGTCGTAGACAGTCAGCATGACAATATGGACCGCCGGCAACAGTTCGCGAAGCTGTCGCGTGCATTCAACCCCCGACATTTTCGGCAGATTGATATCCATCAAAACCACTTGTGGCCGACGCACAGGCAGGTCGCGGATGGCGTCTTCCCCGCTTTTGAAACTTCCGACAAATTCCAATCCGTCCGTCTCACGGAGCAATTGCTCCACATTCGTGCGCCAGCGCAAATCATCTTCAACAATGGCAACTTTCAAGTTCATGCTTAGTTCATCTTCGCTTTATCCATCGGGACGCGAAACTCCAGCTTCGTCCCGTGACCGTTGTTGTTACCGATGTCCACCGTTCCACCCATTCGACCCACGCGGTCTCGCAAATTCATCAAACCATCCTGACCCGCGCCAGCAGTTTGTTTGTGTATTCCTCTGCCATCATCCGCGATGACCATTCGTAGTTGGCCATTGTCGCACGCAATTTCCACGTTCACTTCATTTGCTTCTGCGTGCCGTACGATGTTGTTGAACGATTCTTTAACGAGCAGGAACAACTGGTGCCGCATTTCCGTCGTCATCGGACGATCCGGCAAATTCGTCGGCACATTCAACCGGGTGCGCAATTGCGTCGGACGGAAAAAATCGCGGGTGAACTGCGCGATGTAGTTCGCAAAATTATCCAACGAATCGTTGCGCGGATTGAGCGCCCAAACAATCGCATCCATCGCCGCGACACTTTCGCGCGCGGTATCGGAGATCTGGCTAAGGTCCCGTGAGACCACAGCCGAATCGAGCTTGTGCCGTTTTCCCATGTCGGCCAACAAGCCGATGCTGGTCAGGTTCGCGCCTAATTCGTCGTGAATATCTTGTGCGATTCGTGTTCGCTCGCGATCAATTGCCTGTTGTTGATGCAATTGCGCCAAACGCGTTCGCAATCGCCGCACGGTCGCTCGACGCACCAGCCAAACCACACCACCTGCCGCAGCCGCCGCCACGAATGCAATAAACCAGTCTGTCTGCCAAAAATAAGGATGAACCACCACGCCGATCGACGCGGCAACGGGATTCCAAACACCTTCAGGGCTCGATGCCATTACGCGAAAGGTGTGTTTGCCGGCAGGAAGACTGGCGTAGGTCGCCGCGCGAACATTCCCGGCATCAACCCAGTCCGAATCGACACCAACTAATTGATAACGAAAACGCACCCGCTCAGGCGCAGTCAGGCACGGCGCGGTATAACGAAATTCGAGCCGACCTCCGCCAGGGCGAAGATGCTCCACAACCGAAGCCCCGGCTTTCTTCCCATCCAAAAACGTCTCATCGATCGCCACCTGCGGCAGCTTGCTCACCCGCAACGCCGAAGGTTGAAAATGCAGCGCACCGCTCGCCGTTGCGAACCAAAGCTGTCCATCAGCAGCGCGACACGACTTCGGATCACACAAGCTCGCGAAAGAAACATCGGGCAACCCGTCACTTTGGCCGTAAGTAATCGCATCCACTTTCTGCCGTTTCCCGGCGGCAAGTTCATTCACCTGCTCGATCGAAATCTGAAATAGTTCATGCGAAGCCCCACCCCAAACATGCCCCTGATCGTCCACCACTAATTGTTGGATACAAAAATCCGGCAGGCCTTCCTCCATACTGATTCGAACCGTCTTGCCATCTTTGAACCGCAGCAACCCGCCGTTGCTCGTCCCGACCCAAACACCGTCCTTCGTGGCAACCAGACACCGAACCGAATCAGCGTGACCACTTCCCTTGCGCATGATCGTCCATTTTCCATCACGAAACCGCGCAAGGCTCCCTTCCCAATCTCCAGCCCAAACATCCCCTGCGTCATCTTCGGCCAGAGCACCAACGTGTATACTCGGCAACCCATGTTCAACCGAATGGTGCGCCACGCGACGACCGTCCACACAATAGACACCCGAATTTTCCGTCACCATCCAAAGACGGTTTTTTCCATCTTCAAGAAAATCCACAATCGGTTCGCTCGGTAGTTTGCCGCCGAATATCTGCCGCGTCACTCTGCCATCGGCCCAACGCCAAATCCCGCGATGAATCGTCGAAATCCAAACCGTTCCATCTGTCGCCGGCAACACACACAATGAATCAAAATTCCGCCACCCGTCTGCCTCGGTAATTGCGCGCCAGGTCCCCTTGTCCCACCACCCGAGTCGCCCGTCCGCGCACGACATCCATACGCGACCTGCTTTGTCCTCGGCTAAACTGCGGACAAATTCATTTTGCAAGCCCGTCGATCGATTTTGAATGAAAAATTGTCGCGGCCGAACTCGGAATAATCCACCGCCGCGAGTTCCCGCCCAAACGTTGCCGTGCTCATCGTCTAACAGACACGAAACACTGCTCGCCGTACTGAGAACCTGTTTTATCTGGCTGTTCTGATAACAAAACAACCCGTGGCCAAGAGTTCCAATCCAAACTCGTTTCCAACGGTCCTCGAGCATGCAAGTCACGCGTGACTGACCTCTCCACGGGAAATCTGAAACCTCACGTTCCATCCCACCAGCGGTGACGAACCGCAACTTGGCGTCCCGCGCAATCCACATGCCGCCATCTCGCCGCGGAGTCATGATCATTGTCGCAGTGCCCTCAACATCCACAGTTTTCCAAATCCCGTTTTCGTAAAATTTCAACACACGCGGATCGGCCAACCACATTTTGCCTT
Organism: Verrucomicrobiales bacterium; assembly: GCA_028293405.1. Taxonomy (GTDB): domain Bacteria; phylum Verrucomicrobiota; class Verrucomicrobiia; order Limisphaerales; family Palsa-1400; genus JAICXV01. Next base: position 2,952 of record JAQGOW010000232.1, on the reverse strand, counting down.
GGTAATCACGAACCCAGCGTGAACCAACCGACGCCTTCGCATCTACGATGGCTTTGGCCTGTTCGGGATGATCCGCGGGAAACCAACCAGCATGGCCGGCGGTGTCGACCCAAAACATTCCGTTCTGGCCGTCGCTGCACAAGCTCGCTGCCCGCGCTTTCAAAACCGCTCCGTTCGTCATCACCTCGGCGAAGCTGTCGGTGTCACGGCGCAAAATTCCAACCTGATCCGGAACAATCCAAAGGCGGCCCTTCTCATCCAGTTCAAGCGGCCCTACCCGCGCACTAAATCGCTGACCGATCGGCGTGTTGAAATAGCTTTTGAAATGCAATCCATCGAAGCGAACCAACCCCTGATATGTCCCGAGCCACAGATACCCGTCGGCGGTCTCTCGTAAATCGAGTATGTCATTGGCGGGAAGCCCGTCGCTTGTGCGCCAATTACTCGTCATGAATTCGGACGATGGTGCAGTGTCGCTATTCGTCGCAATCAACCCGGTCGGTTCGACGCTATCCTCGCTCGACTGCGCAAGTCCGGTGACAGCAATCGCTGCTATGCTCGCGAGTAGAAATATTTTCGATATGAGTTGCACCGGTAGCAGGTTGTTTTGGCTCGTGGCGATCATAACCAAAACCCTTGCCGATGGCAGGCACAAAATGAATCGATTTCTCCTATCGCAAAAACAGCAAGACCGCTACACCGAACGAGCGGTATAGCGGTCTCACAGGCCCGGCTGAAACGCACAAACCGGGCGTGAGCGACAGGCAACGGGAACTCCCACACGGAAATCAGTTGTTGCCACTTGCCTGCCTTCCCGGCACCACACTGGGAAAGTCCGACCTCAGTGCACAACTTCCACGCGATAGAACCGTATTGCGTTTGGCGATGACGTTGCGTCTGTGTACGTCTGAGTAGAAGCTTGTCCCGCCGGTGCGGAATCAGTTTCCACTTCGGCATCGCGCACGACATCGGTGAAACCGCTGGCGGCACTGTCCGCCACCTGAATTCGATATTGTGTTCCGCCTACCGACGTCCATGTAATCGTCACGTGACCTTCGGCATCGCAAGCGCTGCTGATGATCTTCAGTGCAGACGTCGCGTCCTTTGGATTTGTGCCGGCAATATATTCAGCATAGTTCGACTGACCGTCACCATCATCATCAGCGTTCGGATTGGTGATACTATATTTGGCCGCCCATGCATCAGGAATTCCGTCACCGTTCGCGTCGGCTGGTGGAGCCTGGTGTAACGCAAATCCAACGCTCGTCTTGAATGTAAAGATCGTGCTCGTTGAGTAATCACCATTTGCATCCGTCACGGTCACATACCACTCGTACGTCTTGTTTGCAGTTAGACCGTTCCAAACCACACTCGTCTGAGTGCCCGGCGTCACATTGGAATTCGTCCCCAGCCCCACGTATGCAGTAGCAGGTGAACCTGCGCCATTCGGCTGCATGTTGTAGGTGTATGAGAATTGGCTATTGGCATCGACTTCGAAATTCCCCGTGTAAGGCGAAAAAGTTTTGACGCTGATCGTGTTATTGCTCGGTGAGAAATACATCAAGCGCATCAAACCATTGCCGCCGTTGAACCGGCCCTGGTAATCGGAAACCAACGTGCGCACCGTGTGCCCGTTGAACGTGTCCGAGCGACGTCCTTCACCACCTTCATTGAACACGTGGCCCCCGCACATCATGAAGAAATTCGCATTCACCTTAAGCGCGTTGTAAATCGCGGAACCTTGTGCGCTGAACGGCGCAACCGTTGTATCATCCGGCGTGTCATCACCAGCATGATGCGTCAATACGAGGATGCGGCGTGTGGGATACTGGTCGATCACACTTTGGGCCCAATCCAAAACACCGGAGCCATACCGACCGTATTCAAAGGAGAGAACGAGGAAGTCCAGGTTACCAGCGCTGAACAAAGCATACCAAGTGTCGTTATTTACATCATAGTGGCCTCCATAGTAGGACTTATTATTGAAATGTGATGACCCGAAATATTTGTGATAGAGGGTAGTCGTGCCATCGGGATCACCATTCGGATCTTGGTCGTGGTTGCCGACGGTCACTAGATACGGAATACCTTCGAGTCGTTTGGTGCCATCCTGGTCCTCCAACCGATAGTAAGCGTTCGTCGCAATTTGCCATTCGCCTTCATTTGAATGGCCACTGACGTTGTCGCCATTCTGCACGCAATCGCCAAGCGTCGCCACAAACGGAATGTTGTCCGAATCACGATGGCTAATGATCCAGTCCGTTTGTGCATACCACATTTGACGCGTCGCCGTTCCAGTCCCAGCCGCTTCGCGCGCATAGTTCTGTGTATCGGGCAACACAGGAATCATGAAGTCCTGACCAGGTCCAGCAATTGCCGCGCGATGGCCATAGAACGCGACCTTAACATTCCCGGTTCCAGGGTTGTTCGCTGTGACCGTTAACGTCGGAGCCGACGAAACAGTGGCACCGTTCGCCGGCGCAACGAGAGTTCCCGTTGGCGCCGGAATAAAGAGGAACGAGCAAACCGTTTCCGGCATATCCTGCGGGTTCGTAGTAGGCAGGTCACGGGATTGAATGATCCACGAATTTCCGCTTGGCTGGTAGCTCACCAGATTGTCCAGATTGTAAGAACCGCCGCCTTCGCCCGAAACCACAAGCACACCAGAGGACGGCGAATAACCGGGGATCGTAACCGTCCACGTGCCTACCGCGTTGTTCGTGACTGTAAATCGCGGAGAAGTGCCGTTATACATCAGGATCGTGCCATCACCTTGAAACTTACCCACAATGATCGACGGATTGGATAGCGGCACATACGCGAACGACACTGGTCCCTGCGCCGTTGCCGAGCTGTTCGAGCCATTGTCTTTGACGTAAACCGTCCACGTTCCGTCAGCATTCGCTTTCGAGTTCGCGTATTCGTTGTTATTGGCAGCTGCCGTGACGAGCA
>JAQGOW010000192.1 GCA_028293405.1 Verrucomicrobiales bacterium | reverse complement strand
CTGCAAGACAGTGAACGCCGGCTTTTCTCGAGTAAAACGTTTGAACTTCTGGATAGTTTAGGAACTACACCAACTGTTGCCCACTACAATGCCAACAAAGACGCGTTCAAACTGGAAGTGGAAAACCCGTTAAAAATGTTGTTCGATCGGGTCCGCCAGCAAATGCCTCGTGCGGTATTGGACACACTAGAAACGGAAAAGCGTATCGTCGCGCGTTTCCACAAAGATGATTTTGGTAAAGGTGGTGCACACAGTTATCTTTGGGGGGCTTTTTACCCAAAAGAATCCAAACGAACCGAAAGCGCTCAACTTTTTGTCACCATCACCCGCGACGACTTGGAGGTTGGATTCTCAATTGGCGATTACGGTAGCGGCGCAAAGAAGCTGTTTATACAAAAGCTTCAGGCAAACGCGACCGAACTTGCATCGAGGCTTGAAAAAGGTTTCTCGGAAGCTGGTGTCAAGTACGGGGTTCGACGTCCAGAGGAGACCCCCCCCGGATTCGTTGCTCCAGTGACTTTTGTAGAGTGGGCGAATCGGTGTCCGAAGGTTGAACCTACGTTGCGGGTTTTTTTCAATCTAAGCTCGGTGGTGAAACTCTCCGAATCAGATCTTGTAAGTAAGGTATCGGACTTGTTTTTGATGTTCTTCCCTCTCGCGCTGGTTGTTTTGCACAACAATCCTCTACCGCATGTTGATAAGTTTCTTCGTGGACCGGAGGAAGCGGATCCTTCGGAAACCATCTCTGATACCGCGGATATTCCGCAGCTGAGACCAGTGTATTCAATCGAGAGTTGCGCTGCAGAAACCGGGTATCCAATTGATCAATTAACTCGGTGGGTTCGCAGTATTAATAGAAAAGGGCAAGCCATCGTTTACGGTCCACCGGGAACCGGAAAGACGTTTGTCGCTGAAAAGCTCGCAGCCCATCTCACTGGAGGGGGCGATGGCGTTTGCGAATTGGTGCAGTTCCACCCGGCGTATTCGTACGAGGATTTTATCGAAGGTATCCGCCCGATAAACTCGCCGAACGGTGGTCTGTCGTACCCCCTCGTGCGCGGAACCTTCTTAGAGTTTTGTGCGAAGGCGCAAAGCAGAAACGGGATTTCAGTTTTAATCGTCGACGAAATAAATCGCGCGAATGTCGCGCGCGTTTTCGGCGAACTGATGTATCTGCTCGAATATAGGAATCGCGAAGTGCGATTGGCTGGTGGAACTCCTTTTCAAATTCCAAAAAACGTTCGCCTCATTGGCACAATGAACACTGCCGATAGATCGATCGCTCTTGTGGACCATGCGTTGCGACGAAGATTCGCCTTTCTTGAACTTATTCCCAATTACGAAGTGCTGGCAGAATTCCATTCAAAAACAGGATTCACAACAGCTGGTCTGATTAAAGTTCTTACAAACGTAAATAAGATTATCAACGATAAGAATTATCATATCGGAATCAGTTTTTTTCTTCGCACAGATTTAAAAAACGAAGTCGCGGACATTTGGAATTTAGAAATTGAGCCGTATTTAGAGGAATTCTTCTTTGACCAACCAGAGAAGCTCGAGCTCTTCCGCTGGGATAAGGTTCAGAACGAAATTCTGTCATGAATGTCGGCATGATTGAACTCTGGGAATACGAGCCGAAGTTATTACCGCAGCAAGTAATGTCCCGCGAAGATGCGATACGACTTCGTCTCAATTTTCGCGATCAACTAAGAATCGAACGCGACTTCACCAACGATGATCGATGGAAGATTGTCTGCCGCGGCTACGTCGGGTTTATACCTGTTAACCAGGTATTTACATTTTCGATTAGGCCGAAAATTGGGTTGGCTAACGTATTCGGAATGATGGATTACGCATATCAACTCGATTTCCGAATGATGGACGGAATTGCAAACTGTTCCACTTTGGAAGAGTTCTACGAACGGCTTGCGAACATACTCGCTAAGAGGGTTCTTCTTCGCGAAAAGAAAGGTTTGTACAGGTCGTACGTCCCCCAGCACGACGAGCTAAGTTGTGTCCGTGGACGAATCGACATCGCCCACAAAATTCGTAAGCCATGGAATGTTAATATCAAATGCTCATTTGAAGAACACACCGCCGATGTGGAGGAGAATCAGATCCTCTTGTGGACGCTGCGTGGCATTGCGCAAACAGGCTTGTGCTCAGACCGCGTAATGCAGACGGTTAGGAGGGCATATCGTGGATTACAAGGTGCTGCATCCCTCCGCAAATTCCGATATAGGCAATGTGTCGGAAGGCTCTACAATCGGTTGAACAGCGACTACGAGATGTCTCATCTCCTTTGTCGATTTTTTCTAGAACAAAGCGGCCCATTGCATTTGCTGGGCGATCACGCGATTTTTCCTTTTCTTATAGACATGGCTCGCCTTTTTGAGCTTTTTGTCGCCGAGTGGCTAAGGGACCACATGCCGGAAGGTTTTGAACTCCAAATCCAAGCCAATGTCACTTTTTCGGATGCGAACTACTTAAAGTTCGTTATCGATTTGGTTATTTGTGACTCAATAACCGGTAAAATAATTTGCGTCCTCGACACAAAGTATAAGTGTCCTGAGGCTCCACAGTCGGACGACGTTTCGCAGGTTGTAACGTACGCTGTAAGCAAAGATTGCAGAAACGCTGTTTTGATATACCCCCAACAACTCAACCAACAGCTCGACGAAAAGATTGGGCCGATTCGAGTGCGGAATATGGCCTTCGAAATCGACGGTGATCTTGAAGCTGCTGGCTATCAATTCTTGGACGAGCTAAATTTGACTGGGCTGCGAGATAAGTCAGCAGCCTAATAACGTGATGTTAAGGGAACCGTGAACGAGAAAGGAACTTTGATAACTCCTTCGTCGCGCCTCCGGCACAGTGAAACTTCGTTTAGGACGTTTACCCGGCACTGAAAGTGCCGGGCTACGTTTCAGCCATCCCTGCGGGATTTCGTGAAGCTGCTCACACTAAACTGCAGTTGGAGGCGTGGTCACTTGCAGGCCCACGGAACGCATCAGCTCGATGGCATTGCTCTTTTCGACGACGCCGGGGCGGAGGCGGTAATCGAAACTCATTTTTCCATCCTGAAGCTGGTCTTCGAAATGGAAGTTTTGTCCGCGCGGTTCCATTTCGTCGACAATGCGGGTGAGCGCGAGATCGTGGGTGGTCATCAATCCGAGCGCGCCGCGTTGCACGAGCGAGAGGGCCAGGCACGACGCCCCAATCCTGCGGTCGTGCGAGTTGGTGCCGGAAAGAACTTCGTCTAGGAGAAACACGAGAGGTGTCCCCTGCTCCGCGAGTTTGACGATCGCGGCCAGGCGCTGGATCTCGGCGTAAAATCTTGAAACGCCTTCCTGAAGGGAATCAGTCGTGCGAATGGAGGCGCCGATCCGCACTGGCGTCAGACGCAATCTCCGCGCGCGCACCGGTGCTCCGGCCGAAGCGAGGATGAGATTGACGCCGATCGCCCGTAGCCAGGTGCTTTTGCCAGACATGTTGGAACCGCTGATCATGTGCAGCCGACCCTGGGTGCCGAGCGCGATGTCGTTGCGGACGCAGCGGGTTTCGGGAAGAAGTGGATGCCCCAAACCTTCCGCTTCAATGCGCGCGGGTTCGTTGGCGGAGAGCAATTCCGGGAACGGATCGTCGGGATGTTCGCCGGCGTAACCGGCGAGGGAGGAGAGCGCTTCAAATTCGGCGAGTCGTCGCAGCCACACTTCGACCTTTGGTCCAAAGCGCGCCCGCCACGCTTCAATAGCGAACGCGAACTGGGTTTCCAACAGGAAGAATCTACAGATGATGGTGAAAAGTAGGTTTTGGCCGGATTCCAACCAGGCATGGAGTTTGGCAAGGCGGTGGATGGCTTGCGATGCGCTAAGGCCGTCGGAACGGTCGTCCGATTCCATTCGACGCAGTCGTTCGCTTTGGAAGGATTCGCCCTCGACGCAGCGCAGAACTTCGGCCAGTCGCTCCAGATCGCGCGCGGCAACGCCCGCGTCGCGCACGACTTGATGAACGGGACGGCGACAGAAGCGGGCGAGTGCAATTTGGCTGAGGAGCGTCACCACGAACAAGACGCCTTGCCCCGACAGGTAGAAGGCCAGGGTTGTCAGCGGCAGGCAAAAGGCGGCGAGACGGATTAAATCGGAGTGCAGCCGGCGCGGTTGAGCGGCCCACGAGATCAGGGCTTCGGTGCGGATGTATTCCTTTTCTTCCGCGGCAATTAATCCCAGGCGCTCGCGCAAGTCGAGGTTTGGGCGCAATTCAGCAACGGCTTCTTGTCGGGCGCGGATTTCCTCGGCAGCGGCCGGCGCGAGCAACCACGCAGCCAACGTCGCGCGCCCGCCTTGCGTTTGCGCGGTATTGAGCAATTGAAAGAGCGAACCGGCGCCAAACAGGTCGAGGTCCGCTGCGAAGGGATGATGCGGGTTGAGAAATTCGGTGCCGCGAGATCGTCCAGCCACGCCGGCTTCAGCGCTTTTTTGCGCCCATGTTCCATCGATTCGGTCCAGTCCCGCTTGATAGAAGCCCATCGCGCGTCGTGCCCGGTCGCGTGCCTTCAAGATGCGGTTGTGCAGCATGCCGGTGAGGAATAATCCCAAGATGATGAGGGTCAGTGCGAACCCCAGGCCCGAGCGTGTTTGGCCGATAACTACCGCCAGCGCGATGAGACCCAGCACCAACAGGATTCGCATATTGCCCATGCGCCGATGCGCTCGCTCATGCAACTCTGCCCGCTGCGTCCAATCGGCTAGGCGCGATTGGTATGCTTCCTTGATCGCTGTGGTGGGGTCGTCCATCACTGGCATTAGAACCGTCATGGCGTGGTTGCTCGATAGAACTTTTGCACGGTGCCTGACGGCTGATCTGTAAAGTGCCAAAAACCGTTTGTGTCGGTGGTGTTGGTCATGATCGGTTTCCAACTGATTGGGGGCGTTAAATCGGTAACCGCTTGTAATATATAGGTGTGTCCCGGGACTCCGGTGAGATACAAGTCGAGTGACTGCCCTGCGCCAATCGATGAGACAAGCGTTGGCGGCGCTTCGAAGGGAAGTTGTGCCTCAAATTGAAACAGGTATGCAATATCGCCAGACGAGAGCGCGCGGTTGTAAATGCGAACATTCGAGACGGCACCTTTCAGCGTCGCAATGTAGGCGTTGCCGCCGTATTGACCCGACCCGACACTGACGCTTGACTGACCTGCGTGATTTTGGATGATGACGTTGGTTGATCCGATGACCGTGCCGTCGAGGTAGAGGAACTGGCCGTTTGTATCTGAAGTAAACGCGCACTGGTGCCACGAATTGTCAGCAACGAAATTCGTCGAAACAATCGTCATGCCACCGGAAAACGCCCGCAGCACGCCATTGAACACGTCGATTCCGCGGTCGCCACCCTCTTGATCGTCATCGTCCCAGAAGATGATGCCGTTGGTGTTTTGCGCTCTGAACCACGCAGTCCATGTCAGCAGCTGGTTTGGGTAGACAGCGTCGTTTTTGCCAAACAAAACAAAGGCATTTACGCCGTCAACAGCCACTGCGGAATTTAGGCCGCCGTCAAAACCATTGGTGTAAAACGCTCCTGCTTTCAGAACGCCGGCGTTGCCGTTGCCCAAGGCGTCCAAGACATTCCCGTTTAATGGATAGTAAGCAACCAGTTGATTGGTGAGGCGGGAGTCATAGCCGAATATGCCCAGCGGCGCGCTCGAGCTGACGATGGCAGCCACGCCATTACTGACGGTGACCGAATAATAGCCGATCTGCGCGGGATGTATGTTGGTTACGATTAGGATCGTATTCGTTGCACCGGGAATTGGTGTGCCGTCTTTGTTCCATTGATAGGTCAGGGAATGGTTCGCTGTCGCAGCGACGGTGAATGTAGCGGTGCTCCCCGCATTGACCGATTGCGATTGCGGTTGTTGAGTCACGACCGGCACGTCGGCTTCCACCCCGTAAAGAATAGCTACTTCATTCGAAGTCAGCGCGCGATTATAGACGCGAACGTCATCGATGCCCCCTTGGAAAAACCTGATTCCAGCCCCTGAGCCGATTGAAAAAGCCGTCGGCGTCAGCGGGACAACAGTGCTTGTCGGGCCTACCTGAGTTCCGTCGAGGTAAAACTTCGTCACGCCTTTGTCGCGAAGCATGACGGCGTGGTGCCACTGGTTTGCAGAGGAAAACACATATCCACTATCCAGGGTCGCTACTCCGCCGAAAATTCCATACAGCTTCCCGCCGGGCAGAGAGGTCCCGTCAGAAATTCCAAGTTGATAGCCATCTCCTGTAATTCCATCGTCATGTCCAACAGCTATGGCCATCCCTGACTGACTCAACGAAGATGGGGAGATCCACCCGCACATGGTCCAGTTATCAGTCTGATTCAAAGGCACCGAGCCAAAGGATATATAAGCGCTGCCGTTGAAGGAGTAAGCGGCGTTGACGTTGCCAAAACGATCAGCGGTCAAGAGAGCCCCATGAGCGACACCATTATTTGTATTTCCGATCTCATTAGTGGCATTCCCGTTGAAAGAATAGAAAGCAACCAAGCCGTTCAAAATATCGAAATTATACCCGGCGAGACTCAGCGTGCAGTTGGAACTGGTGGTGCCGCCGAAAAGATTGGTCGCAGTCAGCACGTAGTTACCAATGTCTGCGATACGGAGATTCGTGAAATTGAGGGTCGCGTTCGTCGCGCCGGGGATCGGGTTACCGTTTATCTTCCATTGCAGGTTAATGGGGGCAGTGCCTGTGACGGCGCTGCTAAAGTTGGTGGATCCGCCGACGGCATTTGTAAGCGAAACCGGTTGCTCTGTCACCGTCGGCGCGAAGCCGACATTGATCAACGCGACACTGCTCGTAATGCTACCCACCGAATTCGCGACGACTACATCATAAGAACCGGCATCGGTAAGTTGGGCGGAATTGACGACGTAGCTGCTTGCGTTGGCTGCTGCAACCGGAACACCGTTGGTGCGCCATTGCCAACTCAGCGGAGCGGTGCCACTCGCCACAACCGACAAACTAAAGGGGCTGCCGACGGCTACATTCTTCCCGGCGGGCTGACTTACAATCGTCGGCGGATAGTAAATCACAGTAATATTGGCGACACTGCTGGTAACGCTGCCGAAAGAATTAGTGATCACGACGTCATAATTACCGGAATCGTTTGTTTGAGCGCCCGTGACGGTGTAACTCGCTGCGGTAGCCCCGTCGATGATCGTTCCGTTGGTGCGCCATTGAAAACCAACTGCTGGATTCCCGCTCGCCGTAACGCTGACGGTAAAATTGGATCCCACGCCGATTGTCTGAGAGACCGGCTGGATGGATATCGTGGGCGGGTAAGCGACTGTCAGGACGGCTCCTGTGCTGGTGATGCTGCCGAGAAAGTTACTGACTTGGCAGGTATAGGTGGCTGCGTTGGTAGGCACTACGCTGGCAAAAGATAAAGACGAATTGGTTTGGCCGGAAATCAGTGTGCCGTTTTTCTTCCAGTAATAATTAAGCGGCGTACCGCTGGCTGAAGCGCTGAACGTCGCGCTTTGGCCTTGTGTTACTGACAAACTGCTCGGCTGACTGGCAAAGCTGGGCGCCACGCCGATTTGCAACAGCGCGTTGCTGCTCGTGACGCCGCCGACAGCATTGTTGGCAAACACAGAATAATTTCCAGCGTCGGAGGGTTGAACGTTGAAAAGAGCGTAGCTGGTGCCAGTCGCTCCGGAGATGTTGACGCCTTCTTTGCGCCACTGGAAGCTGGTGGCCGTCGGGTTGCTCACGAGCGCGGAAAAGGTCACATTGGCTCCGACATTGGTATTCCGGCTGGCTGGCTGGGTTACAAATTCCGGCGGATATAAATTTCCGTAAAGGCGCGCTAGATAAGAGGCATTGGTATTGTTGATCGCAGTAAAGGTGCCGCCGATCAGGATTCCGCCATCGCTTTGGACGACTAAGGTTTGAACGATGTTGTTGATCCCGAAATTCGTAAAGGTCGTGTCCCGTGTGCCGTCAGTGTAGAGACGCGCGACACGACTCAAATTCACCGAGGTATAGGTGGAGAACGACCCGCCAATCAACACATTGCCATCGGACTGCAGTGCCATTGCGTAAACCGACCCGTTGGCGCCACCCGCCGCCGCAAAACCGGTATCCAGGATGCCCGTCGTGGTCAACCGCGCAACATAGCTGCGCGAACTGCCGTTTACCGTCGTGAAATCACCTCCAACGAGAACTTTGCCGTCGCTTTGGATTTGGATGCAGCGCACGTTGGCGGAAGCACCGGTCAATCCATTCTGAAACGTGTTATCGAGCGAGCCGTCTGCATTCAACCGCGCGATGCGGTTGCGGTTAGCCCCATTAACAGTTGTGAAAGCTCCGCCGATTAAGATTTTTCCGTCCGGCTGAACGGCAATCGCGTAGACTGCTCCGTTCGGAAAGGAGCTAAACGACGTGTCGGTAGTTCCATCGGCAGTCAACCGTGCGTTGTAGCTCGGAAACGTGCCCCCGCTGAATGTGCCGCCAATCACAACCGCGTTGTTCGTCTGCACCGCTAATGCCAGCACCGAATTGTTGATCGCGTTAGTCGGAACAAAGCTTCCGTCTACCGTCCCATTGGAATTCAGACGTGCGACATGATAACGAGTGGTTCCATTGATCGATGTGAAATCACCTCCGACAACGATGCTGCCACTGGTTTGCACCGCCAGCGTCCATACAATGCTGGAGGCTCCACTCCCTGTCGAAAAGAAGGTCGAGTCTAAACTGCCATCGGATAAGAGTCGCGCGAGATGGTTGCGGCTGGTCGACCCATTAACCGAGGTGAAAGCACCACCCACTACCAATTTGCCATCCGGTTGAAGCACCGTCGCATATACCGGACCAGATACCGTCGGAGCGTATGATCGGTCCCACGCACCCGGCCCGGCAACTGCCGTTGCTAAGCAGCACTTCATCAGCAATACCGCCGCAGCTAAATAGGCATTGGTGTTTAGTCTTGTCATTTAGAGTTTCCTTCAAAGCCTCGCCTAGGGGAGTTCCACAACCGCGAGTCGTAACGTCGGTCACATCGTGGATTTAGGTAACACCCATTGCAAGCGATTGTTGACACCGGAAATCGGGCAGCCATGAAGTCTGGTGAAGGGGTTTGAAGGGGTCAATCTGAAGGGGTCACCAATTTAGGACGCTGTGTCAAGAAGGTAGAACGCTTCGGTCCTCAATTGTGTTTAAATCGAGTTACTGTTTAGCTGCCGATTCTTCGAAAACTGCATCCGAACCGAATCTCTTCCATCTCTTGATTTCGGC
>JAQGOW010000144.1 GCA_028293405.1 Verrucomicrobiales bacterium | reverse complement strand
CTCGGTTTATCGAATCGACTGTCCTTGACTTCCCAATTGAGCCCTAAACCCAACAGTTCATGAAAAAGCTTTTCAGGCGTCATCGGCCAACCCTACCAAACCACTCCACTGAAAACAGCGAAGAACCGCTGAAGGACGCGAATCTGACAGTAACGTCCCGGAAAAGAGATTTCCTCAGGAATTTCTCCAGATGATCCGGACCTGGCTGGACAAAAACACATCTGTTTCACACAAATAAAAAAGTTCGATTGTTGTCGATAACTTGCGCTTTATGAAAAAACTTTTGCTCGCGATCGGGCTCTGTCTCGCCGCTGTGCGCGTATTTGCGACCCCATTTTCCGACCTGAGCTTCGACGCTGCCTCCAAAAAGGCGGCGGAAACGGGAAAGATTGTTTTCGTGGATTTTTATACCACTTGGTGCGGTCCGTGCCGGCTCCTTGATAAGACCACCTGGACCAACGCAGAGGTCATGAAGTTGCTCAAAGATAAGACCGTGGCAATCCGGCTCGACGCAGAAAAGGAGAATAAACTGGCGAGCCATTACAAAATCGAGGCTTATCCCAGCATGCTCCTGATTAAGGCTGATGGGACCGAAATGGATCGTCTCGTCGGGTATCGAAATGCTGAAAACTTTATGACCGATTTCAATGCCGCGCTCAAAGGCCGGGACGCGGCTACCAAAGCGAAGACGGAATCGTCGGCCGCAAAAACGAACAATCCGGTATCGCGGATGAGCCACGCGCAGAGGTTGGCCCAGCAAGGAAAGAACGCCGAGGCGTTGAAAGAGTATCTGTGGTGTTTTGATCATGGGGATGAGGTAAGTCCATCCTTTGACGCCATTCGAGTAACTGTATTGGTGGGCTACATCAACAATCTGGGAGCCCGCTACCCCGCCGCGAGAAAAGCATTAGACACTCGGCGCGATGAACGGCAGTCGAAATTCTTTGCCGGCGCGGTTGAACAACAGAGTGCCGTGGAGCTGGTGCACTTGAACAACGCTTTGGCGCAGAAAGATAAAAATCTGGCGGTATTCGACCGGCTTACAGCGGGCAGCGCGGGGCGGCATATCATTTGCGGCATGATTATCGAACAACTTCTCGAGGCAAAACGTTACGCCGACATCCTCAGTGAGAACGGCGATACGAAGACCGCGTTCGCCGCCACTGTCAAACAATGCAACGAGATGGCGGATATGTTGGACCCCAAAAACCCCGTGCGGGATTCATTTGTGGAAGGTTACCACAAGTACGCGGTCGATTCCGGAGCGCATCTCTTCGAAGCGCTTGCCGGCCTGAAAAAGAACGATGCCGGCAGGGAACTGGCGGGGGAGATATTGAAGTTTGATTCGTCCCCAACCACCCGAGAAACACTTTCGGAAGCAGCCAAGCGAGCGAGCAACACCGAACTGGCGCAGTACGTGCAGAAGTAAAAAATCCGAATTTTGGCAGCTCGTGCAGAAAGGTACCGGACCCAAGATCACTGAACGGCGATACCGTGTTTGAAATCGGCTCGATAACGCGTAAATGCCGTTGATTTTTCTGTTGGGTTTGGTTGAGCAGCGGACATTAATAAGTGAATGGGAGAATTGGATGATATCGAGTTGTTGCGCAAATATGCCTCAAACAATTGCGAGGTATCATTTGCAACGCTGGTCTCACGCCATATCAACCTCGTGTATTCAACAGCTCTCCGGACGGTTAGAAATCATCATCAGGCCGAGGAAATCACCCAGGCCGTGTTCGTCATCCTTGCACGCAAGGCGCAGTCGTTCGGCTCGAAAGCAATTCTTTCCGGCTGGTTATTTCATACTGCGCGGCTGACGGCGGCCAATTACTCGCGAACGGAAATGCGGCGGATCCGTCGTGAACAGGAAGTTTTTATGCAGTCCAATTCCGCCGACCACACCTCGGAAATCTGGCAGCAAATCGAGCCGATGTTGAATGATGTCATTGCTGATCTGGGTGAAAAAGATCGCAATGCCATCGTGCTGAAATTTCTCGAGGGCAAACCTTACAAAGAAGTGGCGGCGATTTTGGGAGCAACAGAAGAAGCGGCGCAGATGCGCGTGAACCGGACGTTGGAGAAGTTGCGGAAGTCGTTCGCGAAACGAGGCGTGACGCTGACCGCGTCGGTTTTGGGTGGAATGATGACTGCGCAATGCACTCACGCCGCGCCAACTGGCCTTGCGACATCGGTGACGACTGCTTCAGCACAAGGAACAGCTTTGGCCTCATCGACCTCAAACCTCATCACAAACACCCTGAAAATTATGGCTTGGACTAAAATCAAAACGACACTGGTAATCGGCGCAGCGGCTTTATTGGTTGGCGGCACGGCGACGACAATTGTAGTGAGCGGCCATTCCGATTGGTTGTCCGATAAACCGAGCAAGAAGGCCGCGATTATGAAACAGATAGCTTCAATGCGATTGGCGTCGCTGGCTATTCGTACCTACGCTGCGGCTCACAACGACGAACTGCCTACGAGTCTTGCGCAGTTGCAACCATATCTCTCTCCCAAAGCCGAAGCGATCGACGACGCCCATTGTGAGATTCGCGCGACCGGAAAGTTATCGCAATTGATGAAGCAATCCGACCTTGGCAACGTGGTATTAATCCAACAAAAAGGTGTGCCCGCCAACAACGCGAAAGTCATTGTCTATGCTGATGGGAGCATCAAATACAAAAAGTAGCGGAACCAGCCGACAAGCGATGTTCAGGGCAGACAGCTGATTTGAAATGATCACAAAACGCGCATTTACGGTGACTGAGCTGTTGGTCGTTATAGCGGTTATTGCGATTCTCGCCGCCTTGTTATTACCAGCACTCAGGAACGCAAAAGCAAAGGGAACGCGAACCGTTTGCATGAATAACCTGCGCGAAGTAAATCGTGGGTTACGAATGTATACCGACGATTTTAGCGATTGGTCGCCGAGCACTCCTACCACCAACAAATCACCATCGCTGCACAACATGGTTGCCTTCACTGGTTTCAAAAAACTGATCAAGGCCAACGTCGGTTTGAACACAGCACCATCGTCGAAGGACCGCGTGTTTGGCTGTCCTGCGGATTTATTTTATTACGATTTGCGGCTTGGCGGAGACGGCTACGTCCAACGCGGATTTCGCGACGAGTCGTTTTCCGATTATTCCAGTTACGGGTTCAACGCAGGAACGACTAACCCAGTCCTTGCGTCGAACACGCCTGGTCTTGCGGGAAAGAAGGTCAGCTCCGTTAGAGAACCTGCCAAGACCGTGCTGGTTGCGGAACTCTCTTCGCTTTTTCCGTGGTCCTGGCACGAGGCCAAACAGCCTTTGGCAGTGGAAAACGCAGTTTTCAACGACGCAAAAAACATGATGAGTTTCGTGGACGGCCACGTCAGCTACATAAAAATTTTCTGGAATTCCAACCGCATCGAATCTGGAGGAATCAGTTACGTTCGAAATGCTGCGGATTACGACCCTCCGGTTGGGTACGACTACAAATGGAGCGCGGAATGAACGGACGTGCAAAACATTTGGGAATCCACAATCGATCACGCGTTTGAAAACATATGTTACACAAACAATTTTTTACTCACGTTATCGCCTTCGCTTTAGTTGTAGTCACCGCTGCCTGTTCAAAAAATACCGGCAAACAGACACCGGAAGAAACCAAGATGCGTCGGGAATTATCGATTCCTGCCGAAATGCCTCTGAAAAAGTTAGGCCTCGTGGAACTGCTGGAGAATACACCGAAATCTTTGGATTTGGGGGTGGGCAAGATTTGTACTGTTACCGCAACACAACTTCCCAATGGCCGTCTTCAGTTGGTTTTAGTTTCGAAGTCGAACATTGTTAACGTGGTTAACGGAGTGCGACGGTTCGAAGAGACGTTCACGACGGAATCTAGCCGTGCAGTTATCCATCTGTTCGACGGCATGCTGATTTCTTTCACTCCTGTCCTGAAAACCAACTGAAAAGTGTTTTTAAATAACCACGGCAATGTTTATCGCTGCAGTGGATCACCAGTTGCTCGAAACATTGGACCAGACATCGTATGAACCTTGGAATAACGGGGCGCAGAACAGCTTTTACTTTAATTGAACTGTTGGTGGTCATCGCCATCATTGCGATTCTTGCGGCGTTGCTGTTTCCGACGTTGAGCCGCGCGAAAGATAAAGCAAGGCGGTTGGCGTGCATGAATAATTTGCGCCAAATCAATTTGGGATTGCGGATGTATTCCGATGATCATTCCGATACCGCGCCAACCAACCCGCAGACGAGTAATTCGTACGTGATCAATTTCGCGGGCTACAAAAAACTGATGAAGAGTTATGTCGGCGTTAACGGGGAATCGTCGGCACGCGACAAACTATTCGCCTGTTCGGCAGACACGTTCTATTACGAATTCACCCAAACGAATTACACGTATATTGCTAAGAGCTTTCACGATCAGGCTACGAACGATTATTCAAGTTATTGGTTCAACTCTGGGACGTTGACGATCTTTGGGACTAACAGCCCCGGACTGGCCGGACGCAAACTCAGTTCGATAAGGCAGCCATCCAAAACCGTGCTCGTTGCGGAAATGCCGGCATTTTTTCCCTGGTCGTGGCATGATCCGAAACCACCTGCAAAAAATGAATCGGTGCTTTTTAACGACGCGCAGGACATGGTTGGTTTTGCGGACGGCCATGTGAGCTATATCAAAATGTATTGGGAAATGGCCTATTCTCCGACGCTGGCATTCGATCCTCCTGCCGGCTACGACTACAAATGGAGCGCGGATTGATTATAAAAATTACAACCATTCTTCGGTCTTCCTGCTTCGCCGCGCTATTATCGATCGGTCGATTCGCGAGCGCAGCCCAGGACGGCTTTAATGACGAAGCCATCATCCAAGCATTCCTGCACGATAACTTTGACGGCAAGAGCGTCGGCATGGTCATTGGCTTGGTGGACGAGCGTGGCAGCAGGACTTTCAGCGCTGGCGGTTTAGACAACGGCACGGGACGGAAAATCGATGGCGACACCGTATTCGAAATCGGCTCGGTTACAAAGACGTTCACCGCATTGTTACTACA